>NZ_JBQHSG010000001.1:0-271044 GCF_052066375.1 Bariatricus sp. HCP28S3_A7 | reverse complement strand
GCAGCGCCCTGAGCCCCCGGAGGGCCTTCCGTCTTATATATTTGCAATTTTCAAGGTTCGTTTGAGCCTGTTTTTTTCGGCCCAGTTTTTCATAGATTACTTGACACTACCTGTACTTCGTAGTACTTCATCAGTGCCTGAGTTCCGAGATCTCCCAGCCCTTCTGCCTCAAGCTCCTCGTAATTTGCAAGAACAAGACTGAGCATCTCCAGACTGAGTCCGCTGATATTTGCCTCCACCAGCGCCAGCTTCATATCTTTGATGAAATGCTTCATAAAGAATCCCGGTGCATAATCCTCCTCCAGGATCTTCGGTCCGAAGGTGTCGAGCTGTTTGCTTCCCGCTGCTCCTGCGGAAACCGATTTTAATAAAGTCGGCATATCCAGACCTTTCGCTTTCGCATAGCTCAGAGCCTCGCAGACTCCTGTAAGGGTTCCCGCGATCATAATCTGGTTGGCAAGCTTCGCATGCTGGCCGCAGCCTGCTTCACCCTGATAGTTGATATTGGTTCCCATGGCCTCAAAAAGTGGCATACATGCCTCGAAATCTTCTTCCTTTCCGCCGACCAGAATGGATAAGGTTCCGGCCTTCGCCCCGGTATCCCCTCCGGTGACCGGCGCATCCAGCACATGAAATCCTTTTTCTTCCCCTTCTTTACTAATCTTCACAGAAATCTGTGGACTGGTCGTCGTCATATCAATCAGATAAGCACCGGCATCTGCAGATTCCAGAATGCCTCCTTCATCGAAGTATACTTCTTCCACATCCTGCGGAAAACCAACGATCGTAATGACCGTCTCGCATCCCTTTACGCAGGCAGCAATTGAGTCATGAAACAGGGCTCCTTCCCCGATTACATCTTCCACCTTTGCACGATTTCTCGCATAAATATGCAGTTCAAATCCTGCCTTCATCAAATTACGCACCATGGATTTTCCCATGATCCCTACACCGATAAATCCTACTTTTCTCATTTCTTGATTCCTTTCCTTTTCCCGATTCCGCCTGTTTTACTCCCGAATATTTCCGGGAAAACCCGATAAAGCGCCTCTGCCACACCATCTTCCTCATTGGAAGCTGTGATCATATCGGCAGCCGCCCTGCAAAGCTCACCCGCATTAGATACCGCTACTCCAAGTCCTGCTTCCCGAAGCATTTCGCTGTCATTGTCTCCGTCACCGAACGCGATGGCCTCCGACGGGTCGATCTTCAGCATTTCCAGAAGTTTCTTAAGTCCGGCATGTTTACCCGCCGCCTCGTCCGATATTTCGATCAGATGCGGGGCACTGGTCGTCACATAGATTCCGGGAATCGTTTCCCGAACCAGCTTCAGGATCTCGTCTTTTTCTTTTGGATTTACGATCACATCCATGCAGTCCAGTTCCTTCTCATGCTCCTTGAGAAAGCTCCGGATATCCGGTACTGCATGACGGGTACTTTGAATGTAACCGCGAATCTCAGGCCGTACACCAAACATCTCAGGGCAGTCAAAATAGTCCTGACCGGTGTACGCCTTTCCGTCGATGAATGCCTCGTAAGTCACAGAATAATGTTCTAAAAGTGCAAACACACTCCTGACCACCTGGCTTTGAAGCTTCAGGGACCAGATCTGTTCCCGTTTCTCGACATCCATCAGTACCACGCCGTTGGAAGTGATCGCATACCGGATCCCGTCCATTTTCGTGATGCACTCCGGAAATGCCCCAAACGGCCTCCCGCTTGCCGGGACCACCAGGATTCCCGCCTCGATCAGCCGTTCAAGCGCATCCCGCGTCGTCGCAGAAAGCGTACTCTCCTCATTCAGAAGCGTTTTATCCAGATCGGAAACTACACATTTGTATCTCATCTTGTTTCTCCAAACTTCCCGGAAACCGAAGAAATTATCTCTTTTCTACGACCTCGCCCTGCTTTTTATAAATACTGTTTGCCGGAACATAGCCTCTTACCATGGAAAGTGGATAAATATTCGTTCCTTTTCCAACCACGCTTCCCGGATTCAGAACCGTTCCGCATCCGACTTCCACATTATCTCCCAGCATCGCGCCGAATTTCTTCATACCGGTCTCAATACCTCCCTCCGGAGTCTTGATCACAACCAGCTTCTTATCAGATTTCACATTGGACGTAATCGAACCGGCACCCATGTGGGATTTATATCCGAGAACCGAATCACCGACGTAATTATAATGTGGAACCTGCACTTTGTTGAAAAGAATGACATTCTTAAGCTCAGTGGAATTTCCCACAACAGCGCCTTCCCCTACAATCGCATTTCCGCGGATAAATGCACAATGACGGATCTCCGCTTCCTTTCCGATGATCGCCGGGCCGCCGATAAATGCAGTCGGAGCCACCTTTGCGGACTTTGCCACCCACACATTTTCACCGCGCTTTTCATATTCTTCCTCCGGAAGTGTGGCACCCAGTTCTAAAATAAAGCTGCTGATCTTCGGCAGTACTTCCCATGGATAGGTAACACCTTCAAAAATGTCCTTCGCAATCGTCTCTTCCAATGTGTACATTTCTTTTACAGTCATTTCTTTCATTCTTTTTTCCCTTTCCCTTTTTCTGTGTTCTTCACAGGTTTTTTATAAAACTCAGCCGCCTTGTCATAACAGCCTCTCAGTTGATATTGGTTATTTAAACCCAGCACGCCGTTTGTACGGGTTATAATGAACTGCTCCAGCTTTCTCATATATTCATCCGGCGTGATATCACCGTCTGCAACATATGTGAGCCCCTTTTCCCAGCTCGCAGTCAGTTCCGGATTCAAAAGTGACTTGATAGAATGGTCCACCACATCATAGATCATCTCGCCGAGAAGTGTCGGTGTGATCACCTGTGTCTTCTTGTTCAGCGCCAGGTATTTGATGTTAAATAATTTCTTCAGGATCTCCGCGCGTGTGGCACTGGTACCGATTCCGCTACCTTTGATCTGTGCGCGCAGCTCTTCATCCTCGATCAACTGCCCCGCATTTTCCATCGCAAGGATCATAGAACCCGAATTATATCGTTTCGGAGGAGAGGTTTCTCCTTCCTTGATCGCAAGGCCTTTCACAGGAAGAACCATTCCCTTTTTCAGCTTCTGAATACATTCAAAAAACGCCGCATCCAGATCCTGTGTTTCATTCTCCCCATCCGAAGCCGGATTTTCAGAAGACTCCGCATCGACGGCAGTTCCCTTTGGCGATGCCGCTTTCTTCCCCGGGATCCCTGCCACCTTCAGATATCCCTCTTCAGCCAGCACACGGAAGCTTGCAAAAAACTGTTCTTCCTGCATCTGTGTCGTCACAGCCACTTTCTGATATACTGCAGGCGGATAGAAAATACTGAGAAATCTCCGTACAATTACATCATATACGTTTTTCGCCACCGGCGCAACCGAATTCAAAGCCGGCAGCCCCTGTCCGGTGGGAATGATCGCATAATGGTCCGTAATCTGTTTATCATTGACATACCGTGTCTTCGCGAGATTCTTGTAGCTGCCGAAATTCAGAATGTCCTGCATATAAGGCGCCGCCACAGGATATTTGCTCAGCCCGTTCAGATTCTTCGTGATTTCCTTCGCAACCGCAGTGGAAAGCACACGGGCATCCGTTCTCGGATAAGTCACCAGCTTCTTCTCATATAATTCCTGCACAATGCGCAGCGTTTCGTCGGGACTGATCTTGAACCGTTTGGAACATTCATTCTGCAGCTCTGCCAGGTTAAATAAAAGAGGCGGATTCTTCTTTTCTTTTTTCTTTTCGATGGAAAGGATCTTCGTCTCCGCAGGCCCTTCATTTAGGTGTGCGATCAGGTTCTCGGCATCCTCCCGCTTCTTAAATCCATTTTCTTTATACAGTTTCGGCGATTCAAAATATAGGGAGTCCTTCACCGCTCTCCACTCACCGTCAAAGCTGTGCCCGTCCACATCCACACTCTGCAGGACACGGTAGAACGGAGTTTTGACGAATTCACGGATCTCACGCTCGCGGCGCACCACCATCCCCAGTACACAGGTCATCACGCGTCCTACGGAAATGACGGTGTAGTTATTTCCCAGATAACCGGAAATGCTGTTCCCGTATTTGAGTGTAAGAAGTCGGGAAAAATTAATTCCCATCAGATAATCTTCCTTGGCCCGAAGATAAGCGGAAGCCGAAAGATTGTCATACTCGGACAGATCCTTCGCCTCCCGGATCCCTCTCAGGATCTCTTCCTCCGTCTGGGAATCAATCCAGACCCTGCGGCGTTCTTTTCCTTTCACATGAGCCATCTGCTCCACCAGCCGGTAAATATATTCTCCTTCCCGTCCGGAGTCGGTACAGACATAGATCCGCTCCACATCTTCCCGGGTGAGCACACCTTTCACAATCTCAAACTGTTTCTTCACAGCCGGGATTACTTCATATTTATATTCCTTAGGAATAAAAGGGAGCGTCTGAAGGCTCCAGCGTTTGTATTTCTCATCATAAGCTTCCGGATAACTCATGGTCACCAGATGCCCCACACACCAGGTTACGATGGCTTCATCCGCCTCCAGATACCCGTCCTTTCTTTTTAAATTCAGGTGCAGCGCCTTGGCAAATTCCTGCGCAACACTCGGTTTTTCGGCTATATAAACTGATTTTTTACCCATAAATAATTACAAATACTCCTGTCCGTCCTATCGATGTTGTTTTCCAAAGAACCATTTTAGAATCCGCACCCACAGACCTGCTTCATCCGCCTTTTTCGGTCTCTTTACCGTAAGCGCTTCCTTCATGAAATACTCCTGAGCACAGACTTTTTTGGTCCCTTTTTCTTTCTTTTTATAGCTGCCGTCACTTTGCAGCTCACGTGCTTTCTGGTTATCCTCCAGCATGATTTCCAGCATATGTACCAGCTGGTCTTTGATCCGGCTGTCGTAAACCGGGCAGGCCACTTCCACACGTTTTTCGGTATTTCTCGTCATCATGTCCGCTGAGCCGATGTATACCTTCTGATCCGGTCCTTCTCCAAAACAGAAAATCCTGGGATGTTCCAGAAAACGTCCAACAATGCTGGTTACTTTCAGATTTTCCGTATAACCCGGCACGCCCGGAAGGATACAGCAGATTCCCCGGACGATCAGATCGATCTTCACTCCGGCCTGAGACGCTTCCGATATTTTGCGGATAAAATCCACATCCGTCACCGAATTCATTTTCATGACGATCCGCCCGGAGGCACCCTTTTTGATTTCCTCATCTATGAGATGCAGGATCTTCGGTTTCAGGCTTGTCGGCGATACGATCAGATTCTCATAGCTCCCGTTCAGATTGCCGATCGACATATTTTTGAAAAATACGGACGCATCATTTCCGATGCTCTTATTTGCCGTAATCAGTGAAACATCGGTGTACATTGCAGCCGTCTTCTCGTTGTAATTTCCCGTACCCACCTGCGTGATATACTGAATTTCATTCTTGTTCCGGTATGTGATCAGACAGATTTTCGAATGCACCTTGTAACCATCAAATCCATAGATCACCCTGCAGCCTGCCTCCTCAAGCCGTTCCGACCAGTCAATGTTATTCTGCTCGTCGAACCGTGCACGAAGCTCGATCAGTACCGTGACCTCCTTCCCGTTTTCAGCCGCCGCACAGAGATATTCCACCAGTCTTGCTTTCTTTGCAAGACGGTAGATCGTGATCTTGATTGTTAGAACCGACGGGTCCTGAGAAGCCTCTTTAATCAGACGCAGAAACGGATCCATACTCTCATATGGAAAGGATAAAAGAACATCCTTCTTTTTTACCTGCTTCATCACACTGTCGTCGGTCAGGTAACGGCACGGCTGCGGGGTGAACGGTTCATCCACCAGCGGACGCTTCATGGAAGACGGCACTTTATCCATAATCGAGAAAATGTAATCCAGCTTCATCGGCATTTTGGTCCGGAAGATCTGAGCCGGGGTGATCTTAAATTTATCACAGAAATACTTTTCCGCATCTTTTGGAAGCGGCTCTGCCGTCTCCAGACGAACGACCGCCATTCTGCGACGTTTATGAAGCGTCTCCTGCATACGAAACCGGAAATCATCGTTGATCTCCAGGGATTCGTCATCCGGGGAAATATCCGCATTTCTCGTCACGCAGATATAGTTCCGGTCTGTAACCTCGTATTTTTCAAAGATCAGATTCAAATATTCCATCAGCACCTTCTCCATCCGGATATAACGGATGTCATGCCCCGGCAAATACAGAATGTCGGATACAAACTGCGGTACCGGCACGATTCCCAGCATGGACTTGTTGTCCTGCTTCAGATTGGCGATTACATACAAGGCTTTATTCAGAAGATGAGGAAACGGATGATTCGCGTCCACGATCTGTGGCGAAAGGATCGGCAGAATCTGATCTTTAAAATACTTCTTAACGTACTTCTTTTCCTGTGCTTCCAGTTCCTTTATGGAAAGCCCGCAGACACCATACGGGCTCAGCAGCTTTTTAATCTCAGAGTATGTCTTGTCGCGCTCCTTATATAGCGGTGCCACTGCCGCAAAAATCGCATCCAGCTGTTCTTTCGGCGTCATGCCCGAACGACTGTCAACCGCCGTATGATCCGTCTGGGCCATGTCATACAGGCTCCCAACACGGATCATAAAGAACTCATCCAGATTGCTGGTAAAGATCGCAACAAATTTCATCCGCTCCAGAAGCGGAACCGTCGGATCCTGTGCCTCTTCCAGAACCCGGTGATTGAATTTCAGCCAGGAAAGCTCTCTGTTCTGTGTATAATTCAGCATTTCTTTGTCCATAATCCTTCCCCCTGTCTTGCCTGATACCGTGGCAAATATCTTCCCCTATAAAATAAGTTTAAAAAGGCCGTAACATTTGTTCAAATGAAACGGCCTATCAGATGTTCTCTTATTTTGCCTTGATATATTCCTTCGCAACAAGTGTCTCTGCACACAGGATTGCTCCGCCTGCCGCTCCACGTACTGTGTTGTGGGAAAGTCCTACGAATTTCCAGTCAAACAATGTGTCTTCTCTCAGACGTCCGACCGTGATTCCCATTCCATTCTCATAATCCACATCCAGTTTTACCTGCGGACGGTTATCTTCTTCGAGATAACGGATAAACTGCTTCGGCGCACTTGGAAGCTCCAGTTCCTGCGGAAGACCCTTAAAGTTTTCCAGTTTTTCAAGAAGCTCTTCTTTTGTCGGGCTCTTTGCAAAGTTTACAAATACCGCTGCGGTATGTCCGTTCAGAACCGGAACACGGATACACTGGGTCGTGATCACAGGCTCTTTCGCTTTCACGATCTGTCCGTTTTCCACTCTGCCCCAGAGACGAAGCGGTTCCTGTTCACTCTTCTCTTCTTCGCCGCCGATATACGGAATAATATTCTCTACCATTTCCGGCCAGTCTTTAAAGGTTTTTCCGGCTCCTGAAATTGCCTGATACGTTGTAGCTACAACTTCGGTCGGTTGGAATTCTTTCCAGGCGGTAAGCACCGGTGCATAGCTCTGGATCGAGCAGTTCGGTTTTACGGCTACGAATCCGCGTTTTGTTCCGAGACGTTTTCTCTGAGCCTCAATCACTTCAAAATGCTCCGGGTTGATCTCCGGTACAACCATCGGTACATCCGGTGTCCAGCGATGTGCACTGTTATTGGAAACAACCGGTGTCTCTGCCTTAGCATAAGCATCTTCGATCGCACGGATCTCTTCTTTCGTCATATCGACCGCACTGAAAACAAAATCAACAGTAGATGCAACTTCCTCTACTTCATTAATATTATGTACGATCAGTTTCTTTACTTTCTTCGGCATCGGAGTGTCCATTTTCCAACGGTCTCCAACTGCCTCTTCATATGTTTTGCCTGCAGAACGCGGGCTTGCTGCTACAGTGACAACCTCAAACCATGGGTGATTCTCCAGAAGGGCGATAAAACGCTGTCCAACCATTCCGGTCGCTCCAAGAATCCCAACTTTTAATTTCTTTTTCATCGCTTTTCCTCATTTCTTTTCTCTATTTTGTCTTTAGTCGAAACACATTTGTACGTGTCCCGAGTATAATAACCCATTTCCATAAGAAATGCAAGCTATTTTCCATTCCAAATCCGCGTGCCATGTACGCTGTTGACACGTAGCCAGCAGTAAATGCTGGCTACTGTGTGAACAGTAACTATATTAGCACTCTTCCAGATATTTCGTATAGATCTCAATGACCTTACGCATCGCATCCGGTCCCGGTGCTCCGATCGTCTTCCGCTTGTTCACACAGGTCTCCATGCTGATTGAGTCATAGATGTCTTCCCCAAATACCGGTGAGATCGCTTTGTATTCTTCCAGAGACATATCATCCAGCGCAATTCCCTTATCGATACAGTAGAGAACCAACTGACCTACGATCCCGTGTGCATCCCTGAACGGCACTCCATGATTCACCAGGTAATCCGCCGCATCTGTGGCATTGGTGAAACCGTGGCGTGAACTCTCGTTCATCCGCTCTTTGTTGAACTTCATTGTAGAGATCATTCCGGTAAATAGGGCCAGACAGCCCTTCGCCGTGTCGATCGCATCAAAGATCAGTTCCTTATCCTCCTGCATATCCTTATTATATGCCAAAGGGATTCCTTTCATCGTTGTCAGAATCGACATCAATGCACCGTAGACACGTCCCGTCTTACCGCGCACCAGCTCGGCAATGTCCGGATTCTTCTTCTGCGGCATGATGCTGCTTCCCGTACTGTAGCTGTCATCAATCTCGACAAACTGGTACTCATTCGAATTCCAGATGATCACCTCTTCCGAAAACCGGCTCAGATGCATCATGATCGTGGAAAGCGCACTCATCAGTTCGATCAGATAATCCCGGTCGGAAACGGAATCCATACTGTTGAGCGTCGGCCCGTCAAATCCAAGAAGCTCTGCCGTATAGTTCCGATCCAGCGGATAAGTCGTTCCCGCAAGCGCTCCTGCTCCCAGCGGACAGGTGTTCATCCGTTTATAAATATCCTTCAAACGCGAATGATCCCGCTTGAACATTTCAAAATAAGCTCCCATATGATGCGCCAGCGTCGTCGGCTGCGCTTTCTGCATATGTGTAAATCCCGGCATGATCGTATCAACGTTCTGCTTCATGATCTCCAGAAGCTCCCGCAAAAGATCCACCACCAGTCCCTGCAGGGAAATAATCTCACTCCGGATATACATCTTCATATCCAGTGCCACCTGGTCATTCCTGCTGCGCCCGGTGTGGAGCATCTTACCCACATCCCCGATCCGCTCGATCAGATTCGCCTCCACAAAACTGTGTATATCTTCATATTTATCTGTAATCTCAAGTCTGCCGCTCTCCACATCGCGGAGAATACTTTCCAGACCTGCAATAATTTCTTTCTTCTCTTCCTCAAACAGGATTCCCTGCTTACAAAGCATCATCACATGGGCGATACTTCCCTTAATATCCTGTTCGTAAAACCGTTTGTCGAATGAAATGGACGCATTAAAGTTATAAACGAGCTGATCCGTCTCCTTCGTAAAGCGTCCTCCCCATAACTGTGCCATCGCTTTCCCTCTTTTCTGCCTTTTCATCACTTAGTAAACCTTTTTGAGTGTACCACAGTTTTCCTACTTCTGTAAAGTTTCCATCCGCTCTTTTTTCGAGAAAATACAGCCACAGTAATCCTGCCTGTATAATCCATACTCTCTGGAGAGCTCGATAGAACGCTTATATCCGTTCTTCTTTTTAAAATCAGACGGAAGATACGCAACCTGATATTCCGCCGCCAGACGCTCACCGATTTCATTGAGCTTTGCGGCATTTTTCAGCGGACTGATGCTGAGCGTCGTGGTAAAATAGTCAAATCCGCCCGCTGCCGCCACCTTTGCCGCTTCCCTGAGTCTCAGCTCATAACATTTAAAACAGCGCTCGCCGCCCTCCGGCACCTGCTCCAGCCCTTTTGCCATGGCATAAAATTTCTCACTGTCATAATTTCCCGCAAGGAAATGAACCGGATACTTCGCAGGCATTTCCCGGATCAGCCGCTCCTGTTCCCGGATTCTCTTATAGAATTCCTCTTCCGGAAAAATATTCGGATTATAGTAAAACACCGTGATCTCAAAATACTGCGATAAATATTCCAGTACATAACTGCTGCACGGTGCACAACAGCTGTGGAGCAGAAGCTTCGGGACCTTTTCTTCCTCTTCCAGGCATCCGATCACCTTCTCCATCTCCTTCTGATAATTCCTGTTCACTTCTTCCCTACTCCTCTCTTCTTTCCTTCCCGGATCTTATATGTTTCTTCGTATTTCTTATCAAATATTACCGTTTCCGAACAGATATGTGTATCTTTTCATAAAATAATATATAGAATCTTTCCCCGTATCATTCATGAGACTGGAGGTTACCTATGGAATATCTGCTGGAAGTCAAAGATATCAATTATGCCTATCACAACATGGACGGCGAAACCAAAGCGCTGGAACACATTTCGTTCTCTATGAAAGAAGGCGACTTTCTCGCCATCGTCGGTCCGTCCGGCTGTGGAAAATCCACACTCTTACACCTGATTGCAGGTCTTCTGGAACCCGAAAAAGGGCTGATCCTGCTAAATGGAAAATACTTACGCGGCAGCGCCACCAACATCGGCTATATGCTTCAGAAGGATGAACTTCTGGAATGGCGCACCGTCTATCACAACGTACTCCTCGGTCTGGAAATCCAGCACAGCATGACCGCCCGTGCCAAAGAAAAAGCACGCGAACTGCTGGACATCTACGGACTGGATCAATTCGCTAATTCCCGCCCTTCGGAACTCTCCGGAGGAATGCGGCAGAGGGCCGCCCTCGTGCGCACACTGGTTATGGAGCCGGATCTTCTCCTGCTGGATGAACCTTTCTCGGCGCTCGACTACCAGACAAGACTGACGGTCGGGGACGACATCGGCCAGATCATCCGAAAAGAGAAAAAAAGCGCAATTCTGGTCACACACGATCTGGCGGAAGCCATCAGCCTTGCCGATCGCGTGATCGTCCTCACCGCCCGCCCCGCCACCATACTACAGACCGTCCCCATCACATTCCAGGAGCCGGATCTAACACCTCTGAAACGGCGCAATGCCCCGGAATTCAAATCCTATTTCAATCTCATATGGAAGGAGTTAAATCCCAATGAATGAACTTTCCCAAGGCCAGATCTATTACCTGAACAAACAGCGCCGCCGCAGGAAGATCGTCCGTTTCTCCCGCGCCGCCATCCTGCTCGGATTCCTGTTTCTGTGGGAATTCACGGCCAATACCGGAATCATCGACTCCTTCATTTTCAGCAGTCCCTCCCGCATCGCCCTCTGTCTCAGGGACATGATTCTGGACGGAAGCATTTTCCTGCACATCGGCGTGACCCTTTATGAAACGCTCCTGAGCTTCGCCCTTGTAATCATCCTGAGCCTCATCATCGCAATCCTGCTCTGGTTCAGCCCGGGGCTTTCCGAGGTTCTCGATCCTTACCTGGTCATTCTGAACAGCCTGCCCAAATCCGCATTGGCTCCCCTGCTCATCGTATGGCTCGGTGCCAACAAGACCACGATCATCGTCGCGGGAATGTCCGTTGCCATCTTCGGCAGCATCTTAAATCTTTACGCCAACTTCGTCACCGTCGATCCCGATAAACTCACCCTGATCTACACCCTGCACGGCAATCGTTTTCATGCCCTGACCAAAGTTGTCATCCCAAGCTGCATCCCCGCCATCATCAGCACCATGAAAGTCAACATCGGCCTCTGCCTGGTCGGCGTCGTCATCGGCGAATTTATCGGCGGGCGGGAAGGACTGGGATACATGATCATCTACGGAAGCCAGGTATTCAAACTGGATCTTCTCATTCTTTCGATCTGTATCCTGTGTTTCATCGCTCTGGGACTTTATGGGATCATCAGTGCCGTTGAAAAGTATTGCCTGAAGAAACGCTAGCGCACCAATGCACCAGAACCTGGAACCGCTGTAGGCTTTTTAAGGTTACAGCGGTTTGTTATTAGACTTCACTTTATATCCAATCCAGCAAATCGCCCCTCCGATCACATTCGAAAGCGGATTCGCCCAGATATCCCGGTTCAGCAGCGTCCGAAAAAGAAGCATCGCCGTGTAAAATGCCAGCACAAACAGCTTGCGGAAAAAGGAATCCGCTTTGAACGCATTCCACCACATTCCGGCCGCCTCCTTCCACCCGTGCTCCCGCGCATATAAATATAGGAACATAAATAGCACTGCTAATATCATTGCAAAGCCAAGCGGCTGGTACAATGCTGTCAGTACGTTCGTAAGTATGATTTTTATAATTTCTATGATTCTTTCTGCCACAATTTCTTCGCTCCTGATTCATATGATTCTATTCCAAGCACAATTCCTGTTTCAAAGTATTCCGTTTCCGTTATGTTAGCATACACAATATCATTTTTCAATGAATCTGTAATTGAAAATGAAACTCCCCCTATTCTCCCCATTATTAACTTCCATCCTATTGAAAAAATCCCTACAAATATATTATAATACATCCAACAAACAAATGCAGATAAAATTGGAGTACAAGATCATGAATGAAACAGAAACGCTCTCCCGTCACAACCAACTGAAATACCGCCTTCGGAACCGGATCGCGCCGGAGTTATTTGAATGTATGCCGGAAGAAATACAGAATTTTCTTATTGAACTGGATCCGGCTGATATAAAAGAAGCCTACCTTACCACGATGCTGAAGATTCCGTGGCAGGCAGGTGACAAAGTCCCGGATATTAATCTGACACAGGCGAAACGGATTCTGGACTGCTCCCACTATGCCATGACGGATGTGAAGGAGAAAATCCTCCGCTACATGGCCTGCCAGAAGCATCTTGGCAAGAATTATGGTGCCGTTCTACTTCTCGCAGGGGCTCCGGGCGTCGGAAAAACCTCCATCGCCGCCTCCATCGCAAGGGCAATGGGAAGGCCATGCGTCAAGATTTCCCTGGCAGGGATCTCCGATGCGCTGTTTCTTCGCGGCACCCAGACCATTTTCCATAACGCAAGACCTGGACGGATCGTGGATGCATTGATCCGCTCCAAGAGCTTCTGCCCGGTGATTCTTCTCGATGAAATCGATAAAATGGGGGATTCACTGGAACACGGCTGCCCAGAGAATGTACTGCTCGACCTTCTGGACAGCGACCGTTCTCGGTTTGTGGACAACTATCTCGGATTTCCGCTGGATCTGTCCAATGCAATTTTCATCGCGACAGCCAACAGCCTTGAGCCGCTCTCTCCGGTCCTGAAAGACCGGCTTGATATCGTGGAGCTTCCATCCTACACACCGTTTGATAAAGAACGAATCGTGGAAGGCTACGTCTGGCCGAAGCTGATCACCGAATATCATCTGGACTCTCTGGATTATCTCTGTGATCCTCTGGAAAATGAGCTGGCACATCCACAGGGCCTTGAACTGAAAGAAGATGCGATAAAAGAACTGATCCGCCTCTGCCCGGAAGACGGCGTCCGCGATCTGGAACGCATCTGCCGGACCTTATGCGAATCCGTGATCAGTATTTATTACGCACAAGGCGAACTGATCGAACAGATTAATACAGACAATCTGGATCGTCTGCTTGGAAAAATTTATTATAAATAAACTTAGGAACGTTTCTCCAGAACATCCCGGATGATCCATTCCAGCTCATCCGTCTTCCGCGCAATATTCTTCGCCAACTGCAACTGACAGCGGGTCCGGACCAGATTATGTTTCGGGTACTCACACCGGAAATATTTATCCCCGGTAATGTAATCATCCAGGAATCTGGACGCAAGCTCGATCGTAATCGAAAACGTCGCCTTCACAAGATTTTCAATCTCAATCTCCGTAAGAGAGTCCTTCGTTGCCCCGATAAAACCATTTGCAAACGCACGGAATTTCGCTGTATCAAAGAACACCTTCGAAGTATCCGGCTCATCCTCCACCGCCGTATTGGCAATAAACCGGACCGCATCCGCGAAATCATACATCGACATACCCGGCATGATCGTATCCAAATCGATCACCACGATAGGCTCTTTCGTCACACTGTCAAACAGCACATTATTACATTTCGTGTCATTGTGCGTGACACGCTTCGGGATCTCACCATTTTCAAATCTCACACTAAGCTCCGCCGCCTGCTCTCTGACCGACTCAATATACGCGATCTCCTCAGATACTTCCTTCACACGGCCACATTCATCCATTTCCACATCCGCAAACAGCGTATCCAACCGCTTTTTCGTATTATGAAAATCCGGAATCGTCTCATGCAGAATCGAACCGTCAAAATCCGAAAGCTGTGTCTGAAAATTACCAAACGCCTTCCCCGTCGCCTCGATCACATGCAGATCATCCGAAGCATTAAACGTCACCGAATCCACATAATTGATCACACGCCAGAACGCATCATCCCCATCAATATAATAATTCGTCCCCTCATTCGTATGATGAAAATGAAGGGTGATCTGATCCGGATACTTCGCGCGGATGAACGACGTCACATGATCGATATTCTCCATAATCTCAACCGGACTCTTAAATACATTCGTATTGACTTTCTGGAACAGATAAGACTTGAACGTCTTCTCATTCGTATAAGTTACTTTATAAGTAGAATTAATATTTCCCATTGCAATCACATGGTAAGAATACAGCTCGCCGGGAAGCCGGAACTTCTCTCCGACAATCTTCAGTGTTTCAAACATATCATTTCCTCCTCAGGTGGCAGGGTAGCCTTCCCCTATCTGCCATACATGAAATCTATCCACTTTAGGATAATGTTATCACACGAAGCCATGATTCGCAATCATTCTTTTCTATAAACAAGCGATATGTCACTTTGGCCAGACAAAATTGCAGTTTCCCGCTTCCAGCCCATCGATCAAAATATTCTGCCCGGTGCAAAACCGGTTCGTAACCGCCATAAAATAGATCCATTCCGCCGCTTCTTCCACCGTCATCCACCGCTTCAGAGGAGTCAGTTCCATAATCTCATTCCACAGTGTTTCATCTTCCATCACCGGTCTGTTCAATTCGGTCATAACCCCTCCGAAATCCAGGCTGTTGCAAGTAGCCTGATACGCTGCGATCCGCATAGCTACATTCTTGGTATAAGCAAGGACGCCTCCCTTGCTTGCCGCATATTCCGGAAATTCCGAACCGGTATGCCCGCTTGCCGATCCGATCATGACAATCGAGCGAATCTCCGGCTGAATCCCATAATGCTCGGTTATCGATATCGTTCCCTTTAGATTCACGTCAATATCATTGTCATTCTGGACACCGGCATTGTTGATCAGCACCTGAATCTCCGGAAGTTCCGGATAGGCAGATTCTTCTCGGATATCCAGGCAATAATGGGTATAATTCTCATCCACAATTGCAGACTCCTTCCTGTCAAATCCAAACACGCGATGCCCTTCCTTTAAGAAATATTCCGCACACCCTTTCCCAATCCCGGAGCCGGTCCCGGTAATCAATACATTCATCTTTACAAACTCTCCTTCAAATATTTCTTCAATGCCTTGTTCAGGATCGCAACAACGTACAAACAAATCACTCGGTCGATATAATCCGTAATAAATTGCACAACAAAACAGCTTCCCACCAGTCCAAGCGGTGTTCTGGCCAGCACCTGAACAAGGATCGTGGAACCCGAAGACGTAATTCCGCCAAACAAAAACGCCGTAATGCAAGAACTTGCAATCGTAGACGGAATGGTGATTACAAGCGCCGCCACCAGAATCCACCACTTCTTCGGATGGTATTTCCTGTATACAAGGCCGGTCACAAACCCAAGTATGATCCCAACCGGTGCATAATACAGGGAATAAATATCAACCGTTATTCCCATAAGCAGTCCACTGATCAGATTCGGGAGCATTCCATAGAATGGCCCCATAACCGAAGCAATCAAAACAGTTCCAATACTGTCCAGATAAATCGGAAGTTTCAGAAACAGCGCGATCTGGCCTCCGATCAAATTGATGCAGATAGCAAATGCAATCAGACAAATCTTATATGCCGAAGTTTTTCTAATTTTTTCACTCATATCACAAATCCTCCTATATGATATCCTGCAAAATATCCAGTTCTTCCGGCTTCACGTCCAGAATTCTGGAAAGGAATAACCGGAAAAAGCGCAGGACATCTACTTCTGTCATCACTTTTGCATTGGCCTCTTTTCTGTAGAAATTCATCGAATCTACCACAGACTGCCCCAGCGAAATGCCCTGCGTTTCGATCTGTACATAAGAGTCAAACCCCTGGCAGATCTTTCGATCGATAAAATACGCCACTGCAAGCGGATCATTGATCACACACCCGATGATATGCTCCCACTGCCAGTGAAAATCAAAATAAAACTTTGTAATCTTCCTGATAAAATCACCCGTTTCAGGATTCAGCCGGCAAATATATTCCAAAATCGTCGGTGTCAGAACAATTTTCCGCGTCACATCAAGACCTATCATATGAATCTTTTTGCCGTTTTCATACATTGTATCGTACACAAGCGCCGCCGCATCCGGATCACACCAGTAGTTATATTCCGCCACCGGCGAACAGTTTCCATGACTTTTAAACGTTCCGCCCATGGACACCAGCTCTTCTATGTTGAGAAATGCATCCATAGCCCGATCAATCAACACTGCAAGATTCGTCATCGGCCCCAACGCGATCACCGAAACCTTCTCCGCTTTCAGCACCGATGCCATAAAATCAACAGCATCCATCTGCTGTTCATAGCCATCCACTTCCGACAAATAGCTTTCACCAAGTCCATCTTCTCCATGGGTGTCAAGCGCATTCACATATTCCCGCCTGACCGGTCTCTTTTCCCCGACAAAAATCGGTACATCCAGTCTGCCCATCTGCCGCAGGACCTTCTTTGCATTTCCAAATCCCATCTCCACAGGAGCATTTCCACACACGATCGTAATTCCGATCACTTCGATCTCTTCTGATTTAAGCGCCAGCATGATCGCAAGACTGTCATCAATTCCAGGATCACAGTCAATAATCACTTTTCTTCGTTCCATCTTCTTTTTCCCTTTCCTTATTATTTTCAAAGGCAAAAAAATAGCTTTTGTTTACAGAAACCTCCATAAACAAAAGCATCATGAACCAGGCTGCTTTCCTGCAGCCTGAATATATTCTGATTTACTTTGCCTAGTTTTTTATACTGGGAGGTTTTCGAACCAGTTTCGAGAAATAGTGTACCACAGTTTCCCATTTATGGCAATCCATAATTTCTATCCTTTATCTACTTCCTTTCTCTGCCATATTCTAACTGGTGACCTCATCGTCCTTTTGATCTTGTTTATTCTTGATGTCTGAGTTCATGGCTCATACACTCCCTCGCAGCTTCCTTTCCACATCTTCCGGTACCATTATAACCCCAAAACGCCACAGCAGACTATAAACATAACTGATTCCCCGCACATCAGCGATCTCTTTCGGACGTTTAAATACATACCCTTTCTTCCCAACCGCTTTTCCAAATGCAATTCTCACCGAACTCCACGACAACGACTTACTGTTCTCCCTTCGATCGATAAATAATTCTTTTGTATATTCTCCATTACGCCCGATTTTCAATGTATATCGAAATGAAAGCCCGGTACTGGTATAAAACGGATAATCCTGATACGCAACGATACAGTTCCAGAGATTCTCTTCAGAACTGCACTCTTGTAGCGCATGCAACGTTTCCTTCCTTTGTTCACATAATCTTGTATTGTCCATTTTTCCACATCCTGTTTTTAGTCAACATCAGTTTATGTTTTTTTTACAGTGACAGGCACCTGAACTATACAAGCGATCACTACCACAACTAATACGCCCGAATCCTATCCGCTTCATCATCCGTCGTATTCTCAATTTTAACAATCTTTATATCATAAGAATAGTCGTCACTGACTTTCACCGATACGGTATCTCCAACCTTATGTCCGAATATAGCTTTTCCGATCGGAGATTCGGTGCTGATATATCCGTTCAGAGAATTTCCTCGAATGGAAGTAACCAGTTTGAATGTTTCCTCTTCGTCATCTTCCGGGAAATAAACGGTGATTCGGTTATTGATTCCGGCCACTCCGTCCTCGGATCGATCCGATACGATCACTGCCGTTTTCAGCATTCTTTCCAGATAACGGATACGGCTTTCATTTCGGTTTTTATCTTTCTTGGCCGCATGATATTCGAAATTCTCGCTTAAATCCCCGTGTGCTCTTGCTTCTTTTACTGCTTCTATCGCTTCCTTTCGGACAACAAGTTTACGGTATTCGATTTCCTCCTGAATTTTTTTTACATCACTTTCTGTCAGCTGCTCTCGCATGATATCTCTTCCCTCCTATTATAACATGTTTAACTTTTTTAAATTCACATGTAAAGTTAAAAAGTTAATTCTATTTTCCATCCACACGTTACCGCAAATAGAAAATCCGATGCTGCGTGGCCTTGTTTACTTCACACATCATCGAATTTCTTTTTAGAAGAAGATCTTCCTTACATCATTGAACATGACAAATGCCATGAGCCCCAGCAGGAATACCATTCCTGTCAGATGTACATATCCTTCTTTTTCCGGTGGAATCCGTTTGCCTCGTATGATTTCGACGATCAGGAACGCCAGTCTTCCTCCGTCCAGTGCCGGGATCGGCAGCAGGTTCATGACGCCCAGATTGGCTGAGAGGAGTATGGCAAGTCTCAGCATGTTGGCGAATACGAGTAAAGCACCACCTGATTTGGTCTGTTTGTAGGTATTATCTACGATGCTGACAACTCCCACCGGTCCGGAGAGTTCGCTCACTCCTACTTTGCCGGTGAACAGCATCCGAAGGCCGCTGATCGTGGAATCGATCCAGTAACGTACCTCGAAAACACTGTATTTGAGCATATCAACGATACCGGCTTTCTCGTATCCGGTGCTTGTGATTCCAATTATATAGTATCCGTCTTCGGTTTTTTCGGGGGTGAGAACAACCGAATGTTTTTCGCCGTCACGGAGATAAACGATTTCCTGTTCTTCTCCGGCGTGAATCTGCTCGTAGACGAAAATGTCGCGGAAAATAAAGATATGTTTACCGCCAATCTTCACGATCTTATCTCCCGCTTCTATTCCTGCTTCATAGGCCTGGCTTCCTTCGGTTACGCTTCCAATAATCGGCTTATCAACACCGACGATGCCGATGAAAATAATACTGCAGATGAATGCAAGTATGAAGTTAAATACAGGACCTGCCGCAATGACGGAGATCCGCCGCCACGGGGATTTGCTGTTGAAGCTTCCCTCGCTCAAATCATCGACTTCATCTTCTCCCATCATACATGCGCCTCCGATGGGAAGGAGTTTCAGACAATAATCGGTATTGCCGATTTTTTTGTGCAGAAGAGTCGGACCCATTCCGATCCAGAACTCATCTACGTCGATTCCGTTCTTTCTGGCCAGGATAAAATGTCCCAGTTCATGGAAGAACACGATAAAACCAAAGATAAAAATCGCAAGTACGATTCCCATTTACTACCTCCTGCTTCTGATTCTTTCATAGGTTGCCGCTTCTGTTTCCAGTATTTGTTCCACAGTCGGGTTTTCAATCGTCTTATGCGCTCTCATACAATCCTCGATAATCTCTATAATTTCCAGGTATTTGATCTCCCGGTTCAAAAACTGGCTGACTGCCAGCTCATTTGCCGCGTTAAATACGGTCGGCAGTGTTCCCCCTGTCCGTCCTGCCTCGTAGGCGAGTTCCAGACCATAAAACGTATCCATATCCGGTTCTTCGAAATCCAGATGTCCGATCTTCCAGAAATCGACTCGGTCTCCGGGAAGGTATCGTCTCTCCGGATAATAAAGTGCGTACTGGATCGGCAGCTTCATATCGGGCGTGCCGAGCTGTGCGATCACCGCGCCGTCTACGAATTCAACCATGGAATGGATTACGCTCTGTGGCTGAACGACCACCTGTACATCATCGATATCGACATCGAAAAGCCATTTTGCCTCCATCACTTCGAGTCCTTTGTTGACCATGGTAGAAGAATCGATGGTGATCTTGCGTCCCATTGCCCAGTTCGGATGCTTCAGTGCATCTTCAACGCGGATATTCAGCAGATCCTCCTGTTTCTTTCCGCGGAACGGTCCGCCTGATGCGGTCAGAAGGATTTTCTTCACTTCGCTCCGTCTGCTTCCCTGCAGGGATTGGAAGATCGCGCTGTGTTCGCTGTCCACCGGAAGGATCTTCACACCCATTTTCTTAGCCAGCGGCATGATGATGTGCCCTGCCGTTACCAGTGTTTCTTTATTTGCCAGTGCGATATCCTTGCCCGCTTCGATGGCTGCGATCGTAGGCCGGATGCCGATCATTCCGACGATCGCCGTGACCAGTATCTCGCTTCCTTCGATCTGTGCGATTTCCAGAAGTCCGTCCATTCCGCTTACGACCTTTGTACCGGTGTCGCGGATCCGGCTTTTCAGTTCTTCGGCTTTCTCCTCGGCCCATACGCCGACGAGTCTGGGATGGAATTCGCGGATCTGCTGCTCCAGCAATGTGATATTATTTCCGGCTGCAAGAGCAAGCACTTCGATATCTTTATTCTCTCTTACGACTTCCAGGGTCTGTGTTCCGATCGACCCTGTAGATCCAAGTATTGCTATTTTTTTCATTTGCGCCTCCTGCCTGTATGGCTTTCTATTTCCAAACTTGTTACGGTCCGCCGTGCAGCACTACATGATTGCCATTGCCATAAAGTAAATAACAGGTGCTGTGAAAATCACGCTGTCAAATCGATCCAGGATACCGCCGTGTCCCGGGATCAGTTTTCCGTAATCTTTAATATCGTGGTCTCGTTTGATCGCTGACGCTGCCAGATCTCCGATCATGGAGATCATACCTCCCACGAAACAGATCAGTGCAAATTCGGCCGGACTGACCGTCGTGCCGCCCCATCTGTTGATGGCAAGTGCGTAAAGTGCGCCTAGAAGTGCAGCTCCTGCAAGTCCGCCGACTGCTCCTTCGATGGATTTCTTCGGGCTCAGCTTCGGAGCCATTTTATGCTTTCCAATCAGCACACCGACGCAATAAGCACAGGTGTCACATCCCCAGGAGCAGAGGAACACGAGTCCCACGAGAAACAGTCCGTCTTCCAGATTTCTCGTCTGAAAAATGAAAGACAGCATGACTGCCACATAGAGGATCCCGAAGTATACCGTCGTGACCTGATCCGATTTGAATTTCGGAAATGAAAATACATAGACCGCCATCACACCAACCAGTGCTGCGATAAATACCATAACCTGAAGCTGAAAATTACCCGGTGCGGCAAGGAGCACCACATAATAGGCGATCGATGCCAGATATCCTGCGATTCCAAGCGGATTCTTCTCACATTTGACGACCTGATAGAGTTCTCTGAGTCCGATCAGGCTGACCAGAGCCAGTGTAGTCCATAACACATATCCTCCGCTATAAATGGTCAGAAATGCGATGATGACCAGTACAATTCCGCTGAGAAGTCTTGTCTTAAACATCTTCTTCCTCCTTTATCTTACCGTAACGTCTGTCTCTGTTATTATATTGCATAATAGCCTTTTCTAATTCTTCTTTTGTGAAATCCGGCCACGGAACGTCGGTGAAATAGAATTCGGTATAAGCCAGCTGCCATAACAGATAATTGGATAATCTGAGTTCGCCGCTGGTCCGGATCAGCAGATCCGGGTCCGGAATTCCGTGGGTGTCCAGATAGCTTTCAAATACTTCTTCGGTCACTTCATCGGAAGTGATCTTTCCTGCCTCACAGTCTTTCATCATTTTCCGCATGGCACGGACCATCTCGTCGCGGCTGCCGTAGTTGATCGCAATCTGAAAATTCAGCCCGTCGTTATTCTTCGATGCCTCTTCCAGTTCTTCGATCCGGGTACGGATATCGTCATCCAGACGGGTCTTGTCTCCGATCACCCGTACCTTCATGCGGTTCTTCTCCGCCGTTTTCAGACAGGTCTTCATATAATTGCGAAGCAGTGTCATCAGTGCGTCCACTTCACTTTGCGGACGGTTCCAGTTCTCTGTGGAAAATGCATAGACGGTCAGATATTTGACTCCCATCTTATATGCCACTTCACAGATCTTCTCTACATTCTTACTCCCCTGAGCATGACCGTAATTTCTCGGCATCCCTTTCGACTTCGCCCAGCGGCCGTTGCCATCCAGGATAATTGCGATATGCTGTGGTACGTTCATACTTTTTCCTCCCGTGCATTCCAGATAAAATTCCGTCCTATGCACTTTCTATAAAACAGAATAAAGGGGCTGCAGGTTTCTTTGCTGCCCCTCCTCTTTCTATCACAACTTGTTATACAGTCATAACTTCCTTGGATTTCGCTTCTACAGATTTATCAACTTCCTTGATATATTTATCGGTCAGTTTCTGCAGATCTTCTTCCATATCCTTGATCTCATCCTCTGAAACTTCGGTGCCTTTTAATTTCTTAAATGCATCGTTGCCGTCGCGGCGGATATTGCGGACTGCCACTTTAGCTGCCTCACCTTTCTTCTTAACATCCTTCACGAGTTCTTTTCTTCGTTCCTCGGTCAGTTCTGGAAATACCAGGCGAATCACACTGCCGTCGTTTGTCGGGTTGATTCCGATGTCTGACATCTGGATTGCCTTCTCAATTTCACGGATCAGCTTCTTCTCCCATGGCTGGATCTGGATCAAACGTGCTTCCGGTACGGAGATGTTCGCTACCTGCTGAATCGGAGTCGGTGTTCCGTAATAATCAACCGTCAGTTTATTCAAAATATTCGGATTCGCTCTTCCTGCACGGATTGATGCAAGCTCTCCATCCAGATTCTTCAGTGTCTTCTGCATCTTCTCCTCGTATACTTTACATCTTTCATTCATGGTTTCTTCCTCCTCTAATTCAAGCGTCCTATACCGTAACTTTCGTGCCGGTAAAGTGTCCGCTCATAGTCTCAACAATACTATTTTCTTCGTTCAGTCCGAATACCAGCATCGGCATCTTATTCTCAAGACACATAATGGATGCGGTCAGATCCACTGCCATCAGCTTCTTATCGATGATCTCCTGAATGGAAATCTCATCGTACTTCTTCGCCTCTGGGTTTACCTTCGGATCACTGTCATAGATTCCGTCAATTGCCTTTGCAAGGAGCATCGCATCCGCTTCGATCTCGATTGCTCTTAATACTGCTCCTGTATCCGTTGAAAAATACGGATGTCCCGTTCCTCCCGCGAAGAAAACAACCTTTCCTTCGTTCAGTGCTTCTACTGCGGCATCCTTGGAAAATAATGTGGTAAATGCACCGCAGACGAACGGGGTAAATACTTCTGTCTTCATACCCACATGACGGAAAATATCGGATACATAGATACAGTTCATGACCGTTGCCAACATACCAATCTGGTCTGCCTTCGTTCTGTCGATCGTCTCACTGGTTCTTCCTCTCCAGAAGTTACCTCCTCCGGTCACGATCGCCACCTGAATGCCCTGGTCCACAATCTTCTTCACCTGCTCGGCAACCCCGATACATGTTGCTTCGTCAAACCCTGTCTTCTTATCACCTGCAAGCGCTTCTCCGCTTAATTTTAAAAGTACTCTCTTCATCTGTCTTCTTGCTCCTGTCTTTTCAGTTTGCATATAGCTCGCACTATGTAAATAGTATATCATACCTGTTTTTAAAATGGAAGTTCTATTTCTTTCCTGGTTCTCTTTCCAGTCACCGATTCATCCTTACGGCTGAACTGTTTTTCTTTCCGGAAGCTGTGCAAGTATGATCGCGGCAAACATCAGCACGCATCCGCAGATTTCTCGCATGCTCATCACCTGTCCGAGTACCACCCATCCGGCCAGCACGGAGAACACGGATTCAAGACTCAGGATCAGGGAAGCCACCGTCGGGTCCGCATCTTTCTGGGCCACGATCTGAAGTGTATAGGCAACTCCACTGGACATCACACCTGCATAAAGCAGCGGAACCGCAGCCGCAAAAATGGCGGACAGTGATGGCTTTTCAAAGAGAAACATCGGGATCGCGGAGAGAATTCCCGTAATCCAGAACTGGATGCAGGACATACGCACGCCGTCCACCAGCGGTGAGAAATGATCGATCACTAGGATATGGATGGAAAATACAATGGCACATAGAAGTACCAGAAAATCACCTTTGCTGATAGAAAGTTTCTCGGTCATGCAGAGCAGGTACAGTCCCACGACTGAGATTGCCACGCTGATCCACACCTTCACTCCTACTTTTTTCTTCAGGAAAATTCCAAAGATCGGCACCAGCACGATGTATAATGCGGTGATAAAACCTGCCTTTCCGACGGTCGTGTATTTCACACCAAACTGCTGCAGATTGGATGCCACACACAACGCAATCCCACAGCAAATTCCTCCTATGAGAAGGGTCTTCTTCTCTTTTTCTGACATCGTGCGCTTTTCCGTTACCCCTTCTTCTTTCATTTTCAAACGATCCAGAAACCAGATGCACGGAATCAGCACGATTCCTCCCAGGATCGACCGCACGCAGCTGAACGTGAATGGCCCGATGTAATTCATCCCCACGCTCTGCGCCACGAACGCGACGCCCCAGATAAATGCCGTCAGAAACAGCATTGTAATATTTTTCAAACTCATTTTCTTCATGATTAGTTACCTTGTGTATCCTTTAGATTCTATTTTTTCCCGTAACGATCCAGTTACTCTTTTTCTTTATACTCAATGATATTCTTATTCTTCAGCTCGTGATCATAGAGTTTGTTTTCATCTTTGATGATGATCGTTCCCGCACCTGCAACGCTGAAAAATTCCAGAAGAAGCACATGGCGGATCCTGCCGTCCAGCATATGTACCCGGTTAACTCCCTGTTCTGTCGCAAGCAATGCAAAGTCCAGAATTTTCCTGAGTCCCTCCGGGAAATTTCTTTCTTTTTCCAGCGAACGCACTGCCGGCACGGTAAGGCGCGGATAGACCTCCTTGCGGCTTTCATCTATATAGATTCCGGGATATTTAGAAAGATAGATCAGCTTATCTGCCCCAAGCCGGACTGCAATTTCCAATGCCGTCTCCTTCGGGTCAATATACTCGGATTCATTATCAATATCATTCGGAACGATGACCGGAATGTAATCGTTATCCAGAATCATATGTAACGTCTGCACGTCGATTCCGCAAACGCCGATTGCCTTCACTCCACAGAGTTCCAAGAGCTTTGCGATCCGCTTGTTCTCACGGAACTTGTCCATTCCCATTCGCGTGTCATGCACAACGACCGGATACATGCCTACGCTTTTAAGAAGAACGATGTCCTTCATCAACTGCTGTTCTTCCATCCCGCTCAGCCACTCGCTGCAGCCGTATTCGATCACGATAATTTTCTGGCTGAAATCGCGGATATACGGAAGCGCATCGATCAGAATCGCCGCCTTCTTCTCCACTTCTTCTAAGTATTTATCCATTTGTGACACCTCACTTTTATTCTTTAAATTTCACAATCAGGACTATCATATCATAAACTCTTCCCATACACAAAGAATTTCTTATTTCATATTTCCTTATCTCAGAATTTCTCAACTCATGTTTTCTTTTCTCAGATCTTCATATCGCACGCCAGAAACAATTCGTCTACAGCCTTCTCATAAATCTCCACCTTCTGTGCCTTTTTTATTTTCTTCAGATATTTACCGGAATCCGGAAACATTTCTCCCATGTATGCCCAGAGTTCTTTCATTTTAAATAGAACCGGCGTATCCCCGGAGTTCACTTCTATATATTCTTTCAAAAGGCGGTCGTGAAACTCATGAATTCTTTCTTTTTCCGGAGCCCCTTTACCTTTTATCATTCCGATCAGTCCGGGATTTCTTAAAATCCCCCGCCCCATCATAAGCATTTCCGTCCGCGGAAATCGTTCTTTCCATTTTGCATAATCTTCAACCGTAAAAATATCGCCGTTATAACAAAGCCGGTTTGCGCTCTCTTCTGTCGCTTTTTCGAAAGCTTCCAGATTCGGAGTATTCTTATAATAATCCTGTTGGAGCCTCGGATGAACGATCAGTTCTTCCATTGGAAAACGATTGTAGATCCGAAGCAGTTCATCAAACTCTTCCTCATCCCATTTTCCGATCCTGGTCTTGACGGAAATCCTCATATCCAGCGCTTCAAATATTTCATCCAGGAAGCGTTCCAGGTCATCCGTTTTGATCAGGAAACCCGATCCGCGGTATCGGGATACCACTGTTTTGGACGGACAACCCAGATTAAGATTCACTTCCTGATATCCGAATTCCTCCTCCAGTTTCTGCGCACAAAAAATAAACTCTTCCGACCGATTCGTCAGAATCTGCGGAACAGTATACATTCCTTTATTATGCTCCGGCAAAATATCATTCAGCTCCCTGGAACTGAATTTCCCTTTCTGATTCGGTGTCAGAAAGGGAATGAAGTATTTGTCAGCCGGTTCGAACAATTCATGGTATGTTCTCCGGTAAATGTATCCCGTGATTCCTTCCAGTGGTGCCATATAGTATTTCATATGGTGTCCTCACTTTCCACCCCAACGATAAACAATTTCTCCCCCTCCACACGAAACTTCACATTCATCCCCGCGTAAGCCATTCCATAGATCCGCTCCGGATCATTCTGATAAGATGGCCGCGGATCCTGTTCAAGAATCTGAAAAAGCACCTTTCTATCTTCTTCTCCGATTCCATCCAACACTCCATTTTCATCACACACGGAAAGAGCATAGTCCTGCACTTTCCCGGCGAATCCGCTTTTCGCTTCCGGATGGCTGTCCACATATGGCAAATAAGGCTTGATATCGTAAATCGGCGTCCCGTCAAGCAGATCGGCTCCGGTCACATAAAGAACAGGGCCTTCCTTTTCTGTTACTTCAATTCGATCAAGTTTCACACTGGAAAGCCCGAGGGGATTCGGGCGAAAAGGTGATCTGGTCGCAAAGACTCCCATCCGGCAGTTTCCTCCGAGCCGCGGTGGACGTACGGTAGGACTCCATTCTTCCCGTTTTCCTTCGGAGAATTCCCATATCAGCCAAAGATATGAATAGTCTTCCAGCCCCCGGACCGCCTCTTCTCTTCGGTATTCTTCTTCTAAAACAATTCTTCCGCGCGTGTCCGCCAAATTACTCTGCCTCGGAATCCCGAATTTCTCTGGGAAATCCGTATGGATCACGGCTATTTTCTTCAATTCCATTTCACACCTATCCCTCCCATTCCCATTCCCATTTCTATTCCTTCTCCTCCCGCTCCTCTTTCATGCGCCGGAAATAGGAACTCATCTCATCCGCCATGCCCGACAGCCGGTTCAGAAGTTTCGAGAAGTCGGTCAGCATCTCATCGTCTTTATAATAAGGATAGACAATGTCATGGTCGATCTCGCTCCAGCCTTCCTCGAAGAGCGTTCTTCCCTGAATTTCTACATAATAGCCTTTATATTTCACAATATAGTGGAGTGAACGGTAAATCCCGTCTGCCCGGATCTCGATCAGATTCCGGTCATAAATCTTTGTGTCTCCGGAACGCTTATAGACTTTCGGGCGTTCCGCGATATAATAATGATTGATGTCGTCATCAAAATCCTCAATTCGATTTTCAACATACTGCTCCGGTTTATTTTCAAACACACTGGTCAAATAATTGTGGAAATACACCCAATCTTCCCGGTACAGGAAAAACACCCGAATCCCAATCAAATCCGTAATAAACTTGTGGTAGTTCGTCCGGTCCAGGCGGGAGAATTTCCCCATGTTTTCTCTCCGTTTCCGGATGATCTTCTCCAGAAGATGCCCCGGCTCCTTGGTACGGTATCGGTATGAATGGATTCCCGCTTTTTCAATATCATATAAATAATCGTCCACAAAATCTTTGCCGATATCGCGCAAATGTCCCTCGATTCCCTGATAATCCTCGTAGATCGCAGTCAGCTCTTCCCATGAAATCTGCGCTTCCCGGAACTCCTTCTCGGACAGATTATATGTTTCCAAAAATTCTTTTTTATCTATCATTTATCGCTCCTTAAGGACGTTCCTTTTGCCACGAGGAGCGCCCTTTGCTCTTTTTCTGTTGGTTTTATTATACAAAGAAAGCAGTTTTTTGTAAACTGTTGTATTCGCAATGCCAAAAGCTTAAATTTTTTTCAAGATAAAAGGCACAACATTTTCATGCTATGCCCTGTCTTTCCGTTTCTTTATTTCGTTCTTTAATAGGTTGATCCCCATAATCAATGAAAGTACTAATGTAATCGGTGAAATCAGAATATTCACCAGCAACTGCCCCGCCTTTTTTAACCAATCCCGCATATTCCACCTCTTCTTTCGCATCCTCCATTATAAACGCTGAAATTAATTATAAAATTTAAAATGCGAATGTCAATGGACTTTAGGGTTTTTTAATATTATGACCAAATTCTTTAGACTTTCCAGCATTTTACAGTGCTTTTTTATTGAATCCGGTCACTGCTGCGATGGTCTGAATCAGGATCAGAAACGTAATCACAATGAGTGATGCCTGGTAATCTTTGATTTCTGCAGATTTCGTTAAAACATTCGTAACCCCGAGAAGTTCGGTGGGAAGATATTTGCTGATGCCGTGATACATTCCCAGAAGATAGGAAATGAGGAAAACGCCACCTGTCATTCCCAGTACAGCCGTGTTTGTCCGGGCAAGTACGGAACTGAGGAAGATTAGGCTTACCAGCCACACACCTAAAATATAGAAGCAACCTGCAGCAAACAGCGGATGTTCGATCTTGCTTTGATCCCAGAAATACTGGTTATATCCAAATGTGATCCCGTACATCAGCCAAAAGAAAACTGTCCAGACTATGAGAACCATGATTTTTTTGCGGCGAGTATTTTCCATCTGGAAATTCCTTTTGTCACCATGCCGATCAGCGTTCCGCTCTGATATTCAGACGTGAGGATTCCTGCAAACATCAGGAGAAATACGATCAGCGCCATGGGTGCATTTTTGTAAAATTGTGTCCATGAAGTCATAGCATCCACTTCCACCGCGGTCACTACAAGCCCGGTTTCCGCCATACTATCTGCCATACTTTCCATCATCCAGGGTGTCAGTTTGGCGATGGCCGGATTCATGATTCCGAACAAAACCGAGATCAGCAGAAGAATAACCGCTTTCCCGCTCCGGAATAGTCCGAGAAATTCTTTCTTTATAAATGCTGTAAATGCGCTCATTTCCCGATCACCTCCATAAATAATGCTTCCAGATCCTCTTTCCTGTGAAATTCAATCTCGAAACCGACGCCTTTGTGCATCGCATGAATGTCGTCCATGGTTCCCTGGAGCGCAATTTCTCCATGATGAAGCAGCGCAATCTGATCGCAGATCCGCTCCACATCAGACAAGATATGCGTGGAAAACAAAACAGTCGTGCTCTCCCTGACGGCAGACAGGATGTCCAGTATTTCCTTGCGCCCCAGTGGGTCCAGAGCAGAGGTCGGCTCATCGCAGATCAAGAGCTTCGGTTTTCCAAGCAGTGCCTGTGCAATCCCAAGCCTTTGCTTCATCCCTCTTGAAAATCCGTGTATCCTTTTATCAGCTTTCGTCAGTCCGACCATCTCCAGCAGCTCATCCGCTCTTTTGTCCGCTTCTTTCCGGGTGATCCCGGACACTTCAGCGCAGAGCCTCAAATATTCTCGCGGAGTCATAAATCCATAATATTCCGGGACATCCGGCAGATAGCCGACATACCGGTTGGTTCGTGTCTGCCCGTAGCACACCGCCTCTCCCTCCACCAGAATTTCCCCGCCGTCCATCCGCAGCAGACCCAGAATCATTTTCATAGTCGTCGTTTTACCGGCCCCATTCTCGCCGATAAACCCGAACACCGAATGCTCCGGGACCCGGAAACTCAGATCGCGAATGATCTCCTGGCTACCAAATGATTTTTTCACGTGCGAAACTGTCAGTGTATCCATCTAACTCTCCTCTTTTCCCAGAAGGAAATACAGCACCGGACCGATAAATTCCATTCCGATAATGGTTACGACAAGCCAGATCGCCCGATTTCCTCTTTTATAGTTCTTGTGTGTAAGAATATGGTAAATGGTGTAGCCCAGAAGTCCGAACTGGACAATCACAAGCGGTATAAGAAACGGTAGCATTTCATTTAGATTATTCATAATGGTTCTCCTTCCTTGTTTGGATGTTATTCTTCTTTCAATATTCGGATAGTATTTCGGAAAATTTCCTGTTCCCTGATTTCGTCAAACACAGGATGCATAAGCCCCTGAACTGCGCTGTCGCGGATCGTTTTCTTATCTCTGGGCGCTCTTCCTCCCAGATCGAAGCTGTCATACCATTTAGAAATGGTGTCAAAATAATCATCTCCGTGCCGCTCCAGGTTCTCTTCTTTCAACATCCAGTCGATGACCGTTCCATACAGTCTGACTCTTTCCAGCGCTTCTTCCGTATGATGATGCATGGTATACACCATAGCGGCCTCCAGATGAAAGAGTGCGGCAGAGTTCGGAACCAGACGTTCTACATCAAAGAGTTTGCAGATTTCATCCGTTCTTCGTATGATCTCACTGCAAAGCTCCATCTCTTCTTTCTGAATATCCAGATATAACGTCGCCCCGTCAATCAGTAACATAAGATGAGTGAACATACTGACCTGTGTACGCCGGATCGCCTTCTCTTTCTCTCCGGCCATCTGATAAGCCTGTATCAGCAAAGAATCCGCCGTCCTTTCCATCCGCTGTGTCTGATCCAATTCTTCCAACTGCTCGATCACTTCATTTACCCTTCCCTGCATCAGCCGAATGACGGCACGAATCATGACCGTTTCATTACAGATTCGTATGTCTTTGCAGTCATCCAGTATATGACCGCACAACTGATCCGCTTTTTTCAAAATCTCCTGACCCCGCTTTTCATCACCGGCCAGCATAAAATGGTTCAGCCACAAAAGGCAGATCTGATATAAAAAAGAATAACAGGAATAGTATTTCCGTACCAGTTCTTCACTCTCCTTTATCACATCTTCAAATGGTCTGGATGCAAATTCTCCCGCCGAAGCCTGGTCAGATTATCGGCAAACTGTAAGGTGTTCAATATATTTTCCCTCCTTTAGTCCGGTTTGTTTAATATCATTTTATTGGAAAATGCTATGAGAAACAATGGAGGCTTACGATACTTTGCGATTTTTTATCAACTGCCACGATACTTTTTTCAAATTCAGAGCTTTGGAATCGAGGAAATGGAGCTAAGCTGGCTCCAAATGCTATTAAATGGTTAACAAATGGCCTCAAACTCACCACACAAAAAAAGACTGCAATACCTTGATTGAATCAAAATCATCAAAGTATCACAGCCTGATTATACTTATTTAAGTTGCAATGAATTAACCGATTTGTATACGACTACATATTCTACCGTCTGTTCTTCATTTCAATCATGTCGCCAAATACCGGTGTCGGCATGCCGAAACCTCCGGATACATCCACGATCTGTCCCGTTGTGTATGCTGCATCGTCACTTGCGAAATACAGTACCGTTCCTGCAATTTCTTCCGGTTTACCCATTCTGCGGATCGGTGTATGCTTCAGGAAAAATTCCTGGAATTCCGGTGTCAGATTTCCGGATACAGCTTCGGTTGCCGTCATTCCCGGAAGCACTGCGTTGCAGCGGATATTGTCTCTTGCACACTGTGTTGCAATCAGCTTGGTCAGATAGTTGATTGCTGCTTTGCTGGTTCCGTATGCAATCTGGGAAATATCCGGGCGGATGCCACCTACAGAAGAAATATTGATGATACTTCCGCCGCCATTTGCTGCCATATGTGGGATCACTGCCTGTGCACTGAGGAACACACTTGCAAGATTCATATCGATTGTACGAATATACTCGTCATATTCAGTAGACTTAATGTCAAGATCCTTCTTCGGATTGGATGTTCCGAAGTTATTTACCAGAATATCGATCTTGCCCTCATTCTTGATCACTTCCTCCACCATGGATGCATATGTTTCCTTCTTGGAAGCATCATTATAAACAGTCTTAACATTGCAGCCTTCCTTGTTCAGCTCGTCCGCACGCTCAGCAGCCCTCTCCATATTTCTTGCGCCGATATAAACGACTGCGCCCTCGCGCGCCAGACGCTGTGCACATGCCAGTCCGATACCTCTTGTCGCTGCAGTTACGATTGCTACTTTTCCATCTAATCTCATATCTATTCTAATCTCCTTTCCGATTGCTGTTATGTAATTCAACAGCGTTGTACACTATGATACCACAATTTAAGGAAAAATAAATATCTTTTTTGTGTATTATATATTTTTTTATGTTATTATTTTGTCATTATTGTGTATATTTTAACATTTTGATAATCTTGTAACATACACGTCTTTATATGTTCCTTTATTAATTTGATACATTATAGAGTTTATGAAGGATGAATTGTTCAATAACAGAATGTTTCATAATCATTATATATCGGGTACTTGTTACATGCTATTTACACGATATCATTGTTCCCCTTTTAAATGCCATAATTCTTCAAGATAGGTCTCTTTTTTATAAAATGACATTTTTTCTCAATACCGATTGACAATCTTTTCACCACATGATAAAATCACAACTGTTGTGAGGGAGTAGCGAGCGCAAATCCTTTGTGTAGCAAGTCAACATACTGGCCGTCTGGCCTGGCTTGTTTTAAATTGCGAGACTCATGTGTAACTGTGAAGCTATACATGGAGTCTGTTTTTTTGTCCTGACACCAGGTATGGTTTTCACCGTATCTGGTTTTTTTATGACCGTTTTTATTCATTTTTTAATTAACATTTTCACATTTTATTATTACCAATGCGCAGTCATTATATTACGGAGGAATCATGTATGATGCTTGGATTTGTATTCTTTTTTAACAGTATTCTGCTGGGAGTCGGACTTGCCATGGATGCATTTTCTGTCTCTCTTGCCAATGGATTGAACGAACCTTGTATGAAACCCAGAAAAATGTGCCGGATTGCCGGGGTTTTCGCGATTTTTCAGGCAGTTATGCCGATGATTGGATGGATTTGTGTTCATACGATCGTGGAATATTTTCAGTCTTTTGAGAAATTCATCCCGTGGATCGCACTCATCCTTCTTGGATATATCGGGGGATCGATGCTGCATGAGGGACTTACCAGTAAAGAAGAACCTTGCGAGAAACCGGGTGTGGGATTTGCCGCGCTGATGATTCAGGGAATTGCAACTTCTATCGACGCACTTTCCGTTGGATTCACGATTGCGGATTATGATCTTCTTTCTGCTGCGATTTGTGCATTCATCATCGCAGTTGTTACTTTTATCATTTGTATGGGAGGGCTGGTAATCGGGAAAGGTGCCGGAACGAAGCTTTCCGGGAAAGCAACCATTCTTGGCGGTGTCATCCTGATTTTCATCGGACTTGAGATTTTCATTACCGGAGTCTTCTAAATACAATATCGTTTACAATAGTTCACCGGAGAGAACAGATACGTTCCCTCCGGTTTTACTTTACTCCTATTCGTCCAAAAGCTCTGAATGTTCATACGCAATTTGTTATGGAATTGTTATGAAATATCAGAATTTGCCGCCGCCACCGCCGTGTGTTGAACCGGAAGAGCTGGTGTGGGTGCTGCTTCCGCCGGAACTGCTGCTTTGCCGTTCAATTTTTCGAGTCGTCACAAACCGGTTGACAAGCCGGTCTTTCTGCAGGGACAGTGAAAAGCTGCCCGGAACCTCATAGTCTCTGGCCTCCGGTTTTCTGCGCACCGTCTTAAGTGCTGATTTTTTCGCACTTGCCATGATAAGTGCAATGATGAATCCGACAACAAACGATCCGAAAATCCAGAAGATCGGCATGGATCTGCGCGGCATATTTCCCACGTCATAAGGCTCTTCTTCATAGGCCTGGGTCAGAAATTTATCGCAGAGTGACGCATATTCTATAAACGCTGTCTCATAATCGCCATCACTTAGATACGGCACAAATTCATCGGATATGTATTCGATCCCCGCGTCGGTAAATGCTGTAATTCCAAAGCCGCAGGTACTGATCCAGTAGTCACGATCTTCCATGCTGACGAGAAGCAGGATTCCGTCACGGTCCTCGCCATATCCGTATCCGTTATAGTCATAGTAGTCATCCGCATACTCCATGGCACTCTTGCCTTCCAATGTATCCGTCGTGACTACGACCACATCACACCTCTGCCGTTCGCTGATCTCTTCCAGTAATTCTGTTAATTTGCTCTCTTCATCGTCATCTAAAAGGTCAGCATGATCCGCCACAAGCGGTGCCTCCTTCAGATACGCTCCCTCGGCTGATGCCGGAAGAACCGCAGACATTGCCAAAAGAATCGTAATTATAACTGCCAAAAATCGTTTCTTCATTTGTCCACCCCTCCCATCACAGCATGAAAATCCACATCAAAACACTGATGATCACTCCGAAGATCACACTTCGGGTTGCCACATAACGCCAGTAGGCTTTTTTATCCATCGGGAGATCACCCACCATCTTGCCGGTCTGTCCGTTCATAGCGAAGGTGTATTTCTTTCCTTCCCATGTTGTATTAAGGATCCATACCGGATACAATGCATATAAATATTTTGCATTGTAAATATTGACATTGCTTCCTGTCGTCGTAATCATCTGATATCCGGTTACAGTATTTCCAAAAACAGTTTCCGCACTGCTCGTGATTCGTTCTTTCGCACGCTCCAAACATTCTTCCATATCCACATCGTAGCGGTCTGCCACAAATCCCGCCAGATATGCCGGGGTAAATGGTACCGCCTCGGAGAAATCAAATGGCTCAATGGATTCCATCAGTGTATCATCCATTTTCTCGGAACCGTCCGCCGGAATCCGTTCGAACCGGACCGAGCCGCCGCGCTCTACCAAATAATGTTCATGTTCCGTATATTCGGTGTCGCCGTTCTCCCAGACACGGAGATTTCTCGCATCATACATAAAATGGGACTTGGTATCAGCATCAAACAGCCAGAACGGAACGTATACGCCCTTGATCTCATCAATATGGTTCTCATCCTTAAATACCTTCGGAAGGAACGGCTTGCCTTTCAGATGGCTGTAATATGCCGCCTTTGCAGCTTTCTTATCTTTCTTAAACGGAATGACATAATCCGGCTTCTGATCACCGGAAAATTGTCCCTTCATGACAACCCGGTTCCCGCAATACGGACAGGTGGTCGCTCCCGTTGTCTCTTCTGCAATGATCTCACCGCCGCAGGACTCACATACATAGACCCGCATTCCATCGGTCTCACCTTCTGCCCACTGATTGTCGTTGGCCGCCTGCCAGTCTACTTTGTCCTGACTTCCACTTTGATTCTCGCTATATACCCCATCTGAAGCTGTCTGCTGTTTGTTTTCCTGCATTTTCTGAAATTCTTCCACCGCGATTTCGGTATCGCAGTAGGGGCACTTCATCTTCTGCGACTTACTGTCGAATTCCATGGCACCGCCGCAGGCCGGGCATTTGTATTCCATCATATCAGACATAGTTCTCATCTCCTTTCACGCGGCATCTCCGGGAGGATCTGCCGGACGTCTTTTGCTTTATGACGTTTCCTATATATTCAGTTTACCACCAGTTTTTGCATTAAGCAATTTCTAATTACGGAAACACTTTGAAACCTTTTTACAACAAAACACCCGCCCCTTAAACGGGACGGGTATCTTGTTTTAGAGAGGGATATATCATATGCAATTCGTACATATGTAATTAGTACATATCCGGTGACGGCTGTGCTGCCGGAGCCGGTTCCTTAATGTCTGCTACTGCTGCTTCTGTTGTAAGAAGGGTTGCTGCTACACTAACCGCATTGGCAAGTGCATTCTTGGTTACTTTGACAGGATCAATGATTCCTGCTTCCATCATATCTACATAGGTTTCGTGAACCGCATCGAATCCGATTCCTACTTCACTTTCTTTCACTTTGTTGATCACAACTGCACCTTCCAGTCCGGCATTGTCAACGATCGCATAGAGTGGCGCTTCCAGAGCTTTTGCAATGATTTCTGCTCCGGTCTTCTCATCACCGGTCAGTGTTGCCGCAAATTCATCCACTTTCTTCTGTGCATGAATGTATGCGGAACCGCCTCCGAAAATAACTCCTTCTGCTACCGCTGCCCTTGTGGCATTCATGGCATCTTCCATACGATATTTTGCTTCTTTCATCTCGGTTTCTGTTGCCGCTCCGACACGGATCACTGCAACACCGCCGCCCATTTTTGCGATACGATCCATCAGTTTCTCTTTATCGAAATCGGATGTAGTCTCTGCCATCCGTCTCTTCAGATTTTCGATTCTAGCTTCTACATCTGTTTTATTTCCGGCGCCGTCTACGATCGTTGTATTTTCTTTTGTTACCTTTACAGATTTTGCACGGCCTAACATATCCATTGTTGCGTCCTTAAGCTGGATTCCGATGTCTTCCATGATAACCTGTCCGCCGGTAAGCGCCGCGATATCCTGCAGCATTTCTTTCCGGTTATCACCATAACCAGGAGCTTTCACAGCAACCACTTTAAGTGTTCCTCTGAGACGGTTTACGATCAATGTCGTAAGGGCTTCTCCTTCTACATCTTCTGCAAGAATCAAGAGCTCTCTTCCTTCTCTCATAATATTTTCAAGAATCGGAAGGATATCCTGAATATTGGAAATCTTACGGTCTGTCATCAGGATGTAAGGATTTTCCATATTGCAGACCATCTTTTCCTTGTCGTCACACATATATCCGGAAAGGTATCCGTTATCAAACTGCATGCCTTCTACTACATCGATGTCCGTCTGCATTGTTTTGGATTCTTCGATGGTGATCACACCGTTCTCACCGACTTTTTCCATTGCATCTGCAATCATTTCACCGACTTCTTCATTTCCTGCGGAAATGGCGGCAACTTTTGCAATGTGTTCTTTGCCGGTTACCGGGCGGCTCATTTCTTCCAGAACAGAGACAGCCACGTCGGAAGCTTTCTTCATTCCTTTTCTAAGGATGATCGGGTTAGCTCCTGCTGCGATATTTTTCATTCCCTGATTCACCAAAGCCTGAGCGAGAACTGTTGCGGTCGTAGTTCCGTCTCCTGCGATATCGTTCGTCTTGGTAGCAACTTCTTTGACCAGCTGTGCTCCCATGTTCTCATAACGATCTTCCAGTTCAATCTCCTTCGCAATAGTAACACCGTCATTCGTAATCAGTGGTGTACCGTAGGACTGATCCAGAACCACATTCCTTCCTTTTGGTCCAAGTGTTACTTTTACGGTGTCTGCCAGTTTATTGACACCTGTCTCCATTTTCTTTCTCGCATCAATGTCATATGTAATATCCTTTGCCATGATTTATTCCTTCTTTCTTACTTTCTCAAATTCAATCTGATTTTATTCTTTTCTTATTCAACGATTGCAATGATATCATTCTGTGATACGATCACATATTCTTCGTCGTCCACCTTGATCTCGGTTCCCGCATACTGGGTACAGATGACTCTGTCTCCTTCCTTGACCTGCATCTCTTTTCCGTCTGTCCCGGGGCCGACTGCAATGACAACTGCTGTCTGTGGTTTTTCCTTGGCACTGTCTGGCAGGATGATTCCAGATTGTGTCTTCTCTTCTGCTTCCTGATGTTTCAAAACAACTCTGTTTCCTAATGGTTTTAATCTCATAAAAAATAACCTGCCTTCCTTTTTGTTAGCACTCTTTTGCGTTGAGTGCTTAGATCGTTTCCAAAAATATATTACTTCTTTTTCGAAGTAATATATTTTATTTTTAAACTATTTATTTTTGAATTATTATAGCACTTAATTATTGTTTGTCAACAGAGTTTATAGATTTTTTATAACTTAAATTTCATGTAACTAACGAATAAAATTCGTAGCCTGCTTTGCTTCTTTCTCCGGCAGACCATACTTTTCTTTTCCGAGTGCAATAGATTTCATAAGGAAGCTCATGTTGCGTGCCAGTGTCCTCATGCTCTGGAGTCCTTCTGCATCTCCTGCTGCTTCTCCCGGCAGGCGTCCGTGAATGCTGTTCCAGTACTGACCGGATGCTACCGGCATTCCGCTGATCGTGAAATACTTATTCAGCTCATCAAATGTGGAGGAGAGCCCTCCTCTTCTGGCTGCCACGACACTGGCTCCTACTTTCATGGTCTTGTCGAACGGAGTGCTGTAGAACAGACGATCCAGGAACGAGATCAGGGTTCCGTTGGCAGACGCATAATAAACAGGGCTTCCGATCACAAGTCCGTCACACTCTGCAAACTTCGGTGCAATTTCGTTAACACAGTCATCAAATACACATTTTCCTAATTTGGAACATCCGCCGCAAGCTGCACAGCCGCGGATGGCCTGATTTCCGACCTGCACGATCTCCGCTTCGATGCCCTCCTGCTCAAACACATGTTTCATCTCGTTTAATGCGATAAATGTATTTCCTTCTTTGCGCGGGCTTCCATTGATCAATAACACTTTCATTTTGTATTTCCTCCTTTATGATTATTGTTTTTTAACATACGGTTCATTAAATCCATTATATCAGTTTTCAGAACGATTTGGCTATGTAAGATTTTCATTTCTTTGCATCCACAGGTACACCACAACACAGATCACAACCGACACCAGGGATCCGGTCGCTGTTGCCAGCCCCATCGGGAGCAACGTATTCGGGAAATACCTGGATGCCAGATAGGCAAGCGGAACCCGGGCACATACGATCGAGATCGAATTGTGCAGGAACGAAAAGGATGAACGTCCATATGCGCAGAAATATCCGCTGAAACAGAAATGAATTCCGGCAAATACGCAGTCCCACACATAGCCGTGCATATATTCGCTGCCGAGACGGATTACCTCGGTATCTGTTGCAAATAGTCCTACAAACCATCCCGCGGCAAACTGCATGACAACCACTGTGGCAAGTCCAAAGGAAACACACATCGTGATGGCATACCACAATGTCTTCTTCGCGCGGTCATGTTTTCCGGCACCGATATTCTGTGCCGCCAGTGCCGAAACGGTTGACAGCATGGAAGATGGAACCAGGAACAAAAAGCCAATGATCTTCTCCACAATTCCCACCGCAGCCGCATCATTTAACCCTCGCTGATTCACGATGATCGTTATAATGATGAAAGAAATCTGTATGAAACCGTCCTGCAGCGCAACCGGAATTCCTATCTTAAGCAATTGTTCCATGATCAGTTTCTTCGGACGAAAATAAGATTTCTTCATCACAATACCGCTCTGCCGCTTTCGAATGATACACAGGGATACGATCACACTGATCGTCTGGGAAATCGTCGTTCCAAGTGCAGCTCCCGCCGGTCCCAGTTCCAGACCACCGATGAACAGATAATCCAGAATGATATTTGCCACACAGGCGACTGCCACAAAGCACATCGGGCTTCTGGAATCCCCCATCCCGCGGAAAATGGAACTGATGATATTATAGGCTGTGATGAACGGGATCCCGATAAAGCAGATGGTAAGATAGAGGATCGTCCCCTGCACCGCTTCTTCCGGCGTGGACATCACCGCAACAATCGAGCGGACCAAAAGAAGCAGGATGACGGTGAGTGTCACCGATACTCCCATGAAGAGCGTGATCGTATTTCCGATCGCCATTGACGCCTCCTCTCTCTTCCCGGCCCCGACCGCTTTACCGATCATGACCGTGGAGCCCATGGCAAGACCTACGATCATGACTGTGATCATATGCATGACCTGGCTTCCGATGGACACCGCCGTTGTGCTGGCCACACCGTTATATTGACCTATGATAAATAAATCTGCCATTCCATACAGTGTCTGTAAAAAATAAGATAACAGGAAGGGCAGTGAAAAAGATAAGATCGTTTTAAATACGCTTCCGTTTGTCAAGTTCTTTTCCATTTCGGGCACCTCACATTCGTAATCATACAAAACGATTATAAACGCTTTGATACCATTTGTGAACTGCGTATTTTAGCTTTCTTCCGTTCCTTATCGCCAGACTGTTGCAATTAACTTTGGTTTACAGTCTTTTCCTAAATTCTTCTTTTTGGTATAATTAGTCTGTTCAGAATAAGTTATAGGAGACATTTTTTATGAATCAGAATTATAAATTTACCATAGCCTACGACGGGACCCGCTATTCGGGCTGGCAGAGTCAGGGCAATACCGATGCAACGATCCAGGGAAAGCTGGAAACCGTGCTTTCCAGAATGACCGGCTCGTCCGTGGAAGTAACGGGTGCAGGCCGTACCGATGCCGGTGTGCACGCAAAAGAAATGACCGCAAATGCTGTATTGGACACGGATCTATCGACTGCGCAGATTCGGAAATACATGAATCAGTATTTGCCCGCCGACATCAGTATACTGGAAGTCCATGAAGCATCACCGCGCTTCCACAGCCGCTACATGGCTGTCGGGAAAACATATGAATACACCTGCTATGCCGGACCTGCCAAGCCGGTATTTGACCGGAACTATGTCTATATACTCGACCGGAATCCGGATATTCGAAGCATGCAGAAGGCTGCCGCATATCTGACCGGTCAGCATAATTTCAAAAGCTTTTGTGGAAATCCCAGATTTAAAAAATCAACCGTTCGCACGGTTGATTCTATTCAGATCGTCCAGAAAGGACCTTATATTATATTTACTTACCACGGCGACGGATTCCTCCAGAACATGGTCCGCATTCTGACCGGAACCCTTCTGGAAGTGGGTTTCGGAATGCGACAGCCGGAAAACATGAACGACGTGCTGGATGCCGCCAGCCGCAAAGCAGCCGGATTTATGGCACCGGCCTGCGGACTATGCCTGGTTAAAGTGGATTATCAGTAGATTGCCGCTTTGGAGCAAGTACGCCGAATCGTATTTGAATTTATTATCTTTCCTGCCCGGTGACCTGCTCCCAGGCTTCCTCATCGAATTCTCTGTCCTTGAAATAGAGTTTTCTGTCCGCTTCGGTGATCTTTCGGATGACTCTGCACGGGTTCCCGGCCGCAACGGACCAATCCGGAATGTCTTTCGTGACCACGCTTCCCGCTCCGATCACGACATTATCCCCGATTGTGACACCCGGACAAATCACGGAATTTCCGCCGATCCAGACATTATTTCCGATGTTCACCTCAATCCCGTATTCGTATGCCGTATTTCTGGTATCCGGATGGATTGGGTGCCCGGCAGTATAGATCGCCACATTCGGAGCCATCATGCAATTGTCTCCGATCTTAACCTCTGTTCGATAGTTTTTTAAACCTCACTGCACGTGAGCAAAAAGCGTTAGAAAATTCCTGGGCAAAAGTTTTCGCCGTAGATGTTATGATTATGAACAAACTCACGGAGTTGATTTATACAAAGCTGCCATCCAAAACTATAATAAAGAAATCGCCAAAACAGGATTCGAAGATGTCTCTGAGTATGAACTTTTTATTCGCTGTTTTTCAGAGCAGTCCATTGTCGAACAGGGAAAACGTCGCTGGATTACTAAGGAAGACAACCTCGGCAATTCAACCATGCTGTTAAATCCAACTGATCCTGAGGCTACATACCGAAGGAAAGCAGGGAAAGAATATTGCGGCTATGTGGCTAACGTAGAGGAAACTGTTGGGAAAAATGGTTCTGTTGTAACCAGCTATGAGTATGAATCCAATATCCATTCAGACTCACAGTTTATAAAAGAACATCGAACTACTTCCTACTGCATTGACAGCCAAAAAGAATCGGCGAGATGTTTCCGGATTTGAAATGGACGAAGAAAAAACAAAAGTGATAAAGTGTCCGGCAGGAAACACACCTAGAAAAAGAGCCTGATTCGCCTCGCACTAGAGGAGAGAATGTCTAGTGAAACATATAATCTGTATCGCAGGATACGAAACGGAGTAGAAACGATTCCCTCAATTCTTCGAAGAAACTATCATCTGGAAAAGCTTCCACGTGGAAAACAAAGAGGAAAGTTCTTCTTCGGAAGTAAAATCGCAGCGTTGAATTTTAGAAAACTCTTTCACTATGTGAAAGGGTCTTCGAACTATGCAGAAAATCCTCTATTGGCATAAGAATATGGGAAGGGTATAGTTACAATCGACACCAAATATACCGAAAACTACGGTAGAAACTTATAAATAGCAACAAAAAGTAAAAAAAGGACGTTCGATGCCAGGGCTTTTGACCCCAGCATCGTGGCAAAAGAAACGTCCCTACAGAAATATATTAAACAAATATCCGACAATAATAATGCCGCCCGTACAAATTCCAACAAATAATCCTAATAATTTCGGTTTTATCGCTTTTTTAAGCATAATAATTGAGGGCAGACTCAGTGTCGTAACCGCCATCATAAAACTGAGAATTGTCCCAAGCTGAGCTCCTTTTGCCAGTAATGCCTCCGCAACCGGGATGGTTCCAAAGATGTCCGCATACATTGGAACTCCAACTATAACAGCCAGAATGACTGCAAATGGATTGTTATTACCAAGAACAGTCTGAATGATATGTTCCGGTATCCAGTTATGGATTATTGCACCGACTCCAACACCTATAAGAATGTACGGAAATACTTTTCGGAACGTGCCTGTCATCTGGTCTTTTGCATAAATCAAACGATCCGTAATTGTTAAATCAGGCAATTCAATATCTACTCCACTTGCACTCCGAATAAATTCTTCCACATATTTCTCCATGTGCATTTTTTCAATTAATGTACCGCCAAGAACAGCAATAATCAATCCCACAACCACATAGGCAACCGCAACTTTTGCTCCAAAAATACTCATAAGAAGTACGAGGCTTCCCAGATCGACCATCGGTGAGGAGATTAAAAATGAAAAAGTAACTCCCAAAGGAAGTCCTGCACTTGTAAAACCAATAAATAACGGAATTGAAGAACAGGAACAAAATGGTGTAACTGTTCCGAGAAGAGCCGCAATCATATTTGCCCATATTCCATGAAACTGCCCGAGAATTTTCCTGCTTCGTTCCGGTGGAAAATAACTTTGGATATAAGAAATTATAAATATCAAAAAACATAATAATACAGTAATCTTAATGATATCATAGATGAAAAACAGTATGCTGCCACCTATCCTTGTTGAAACATCCACTCCTATCGCAGATAAACCATTCCGAATTACCACATTCAGCCATTTCATTCCTAAGATCTGATTCTGAATAAACAGACCTATCGATTTTAAAACTTCCATCTTTTTTCTCCTCACATTCACGCATTCGAATTTTTCTATTTATTATGTATTTTTTAACCGGCATAAAGCCGGTTATAATCTATTTATTACAATCACAATCTACAATTTTCTGAAATTCATCCGGCACCATTAATTTGCCTATCACTTTATAAATTTCATTCATTTTTTCCAGATTCAAAGAATAATGCATCCACTTTCCTTCTTTTCGGGAATTTACAACACCAGCATCACATAGCTGTTTCATATCATGTGATAAAGTCGGCTGTGTAATGTGAAATTCTTCCTGTATTTTACACGCACATAATTCTCCATTCGATAACATATCAATAATCTTAAGTCTCTTTGGATCAGAAAAAACTTTAAATATTTTTGAATACTGTATATAATCTATCTCCATAATGTTTTCCCTTTTGCCAACACATTGAACATCTTCTATGTATTATTAATAATATTACTTATATAACCATTTGTCAATACAAATATAGAATATCTTCAATTTGATATTGACTCATTATTAATCAAGGCATATAATAACATATAGAAGAAATTCTATAAATATACAAGAGGTAATACAATTTGGAACAGAGCTATAAAGATTTGGGTAAGATTTTAAAAGCCATTTCAGATCCTAAACGTCTAAAAATTGTTGATATGCTGTCATGTGGTGAATTGTGTGCATGCCGAATTCTGGAAGCATTCCATATCACCCAGCCCACCTTATCTCATGATATGAGAGTTTTAATCGAAGCAAATGTCGTAATTGATCGCAGAGATGGAAAAAATACTTACTACTCGCTGAACAAAGAACAGTTGGATTCATTTTATCAGAGTCTTGGACGTGTTTTTTCTGATAAACCTGACTGTATATGCCATCAGAGCAGTCATTGTAATTGCAATTGTGATTGCAATTGAGACCGATGCTATTTTTAATGCAATAATCAGCATCGGTTTTCATATAAACAACAAATAGAATAATTTCTATAATTCGATCAAAGGAGGAACACATATATGACTCATAAACCCAAAGTCGCTTTTGTATGCGTTCATAAAAAGTCCTTGCACTGAAAAATCAATTGCTGGATGAGGAGGTATAAAATCATGATAAAAGAAGAAAAAAATACAGGTATTAATTTTTTCCAACGCTACCTGACAGTGTGGGTGTTCCTTTGTATGATCGTAGGTGTCCTTCTAGGACATTTTGCCCCTGCACTTCCTGCATTTTCAAACAAATTTGAATATGCAAGAATTTCTATTCCAATGGCTGTGCTAATCTGGGTTATGATCTATCCCATGATGCTGAAAGTAGATTTTCGGAGTATACAAAACGTCGGTAAAAACCCAAAAGGTCTGTTTGTCACATGGATTGTCAACTGGCTGATCAAACCATTTACAATGTATGGATTTGCATTTTTATTTTATCCGATTCACGTTATTATCATGTAGAACATGTCACAACCAGAGCACGAATGGATTTCTTACTTATGGCCCGTATTGACCAGATTCTGGAAGAACGAAACGGGCGGATTACGAATCATGAGCTTGCACAGATTCTTAATTATGATGGCTCATACATCGGAAGAATAGTGAAAAAAGCAACAGGAAAAAGCCTTTTTAAATACAGTATGACCTTTACCATAGCTGCCGCTGAAACCATGTTATGCAGTACCCAAATGAGTATCTCACAAATTACAGAGAAACTGCATTTCTCCAACCGGGCACATTTCTATAAGGTTTTCGACCAGTATTATCATATGACTCCCAAACAGTATCGGGAAAAACTACGAAACAAAACCCTTGACATCTAAAAAGCCATATACGGACTTTTATTCCTGTACATGGCTTTTCAATCTTTCATCACTTTTATTTTTCACATAAATCTATCATGGTGATTTTTACATTATATGTTTTCTTTTCTCCAGGACTCAGGAATTTCAACATTCCGGCTTTTCTCATTACATCGCGACCGTCCGGGTAACAGTTGCCGCATTCCAGACCAAGCACATAATCTCTGACTCCCATCATCTTCCATTCCACAAACCCGTCCAGTTCCGTTGCGTCAAAAGAAATACTCAGTCCTATTCCCAGTTTCGGCTGAAAGATAGAAGCTCTTCCTGCCTCATCTGCAAACTTATGATAATAACAGCGTTCCTGATATCCGACTGTCGGTTTCTCCATATGCATCCAATTTTCTATGTCCTCTGCGGCATGATCATCCCTTGGCAGTACCTCTGCCGCTGGTATTTTCACAATGCTGTCTTCGTCCAGCAATGGATATCCCATATTCATGTGATACAGAATCTCAACAGGCTCTATTTTATCTCCTGTATTGCAGATCGTATCACAGATCTCGAAGGAATTTTCCCTAGTAGAAACCTGAATTTTACGTTCCATCCGGAGTTTTCTGCCAAAAATGGTCTCATCTTTTACTGCGGTATGAATAACAAGACCGGCTTCGTCTTCGGTCCAGTAGGCCTGCTCACAGGGCTGATTACCGATAGAACCATGGAGTGGAAGTTCTTCTCCTTCATCCATGCATGGAGAGCCCACTGCCTGTAGTCCGCAAGTGGTAAGAAAGCCAGCCGTAAAGGTCTTCAGCCAGTTTACTCCGATACTGTCATAATAAGCCGGTGCTGCATATCCGCAAGGAGACAGGTAGCTCATATTGATTCCCTTAAAACGCAATCTGGTAATATCACCGCATCTGTCAGGCGAAATAGTGAGCATAAGCCCCTTTCCATTATTCACTTCAAAGAGACGCATACCGTCACCTTTTCCCCCTATAAGACGATGTTCTTCTACTCCATACAACTGTGTGTCATGTCCTATATATGGATTCATTTTCTCTTCACCTTTCCCGGACAGACTGTACCACTACATGAGTGGTCTGACTGCCTGATATACATTTTGATATTTTTCATAGATTCTCATATACTTTTCATGCATTGCCGGTCTTGGTTCATAAGTTTTAATTTCTTCCACCATATGAAACGCGGCATCCTGCAAATCGTGAAAAAGTCCTATCGCAATTCCAGTAAGCATAGCACTTCCTACCGTTCCTGCATCTACAGTTTTCAATGCAACCATAGGCACATTCAGCATATCTGCCTTCATCTGCATCCATTCTTCAGAATGGGCTCCACCGCCGGTGGCGTGGATTTTTTCAAACCGGATTCCTGAACCCTGAAGTGCTTGCATATTCAGATACATTTCATAGACAACGCCTTCCATACAACCGCGATAAATATCAGCTGTCGTCGTTGCCGTTGTAAGCCCCAAAACAGCCCCTTTAGAACCAGTATCCATATAAGGGGTTGCAGCGCCTGCAAAATGAGGCAGCACCAGAAGCCCGCTTGGAATCTCTTCTTTCTGAGACGCATAAGCCTGTTCCAGATACTCATTGACAGAAATCCCCTGTTCTTTCGCCAACTGCATTTCTTTTTTTGCCAGTGTCTCCGTACACCACTGCATCAGGGCTCCCCCAGTGTAGGAAAATGCATATGCTACATATTTTCCCGGTATCACGTAAGGCACTACAGAAAAATATCCTTGATACATCACGTCGATGTCTGGTATCTGATCATACACCGGAGTAAGGCATTCTACTGTTCCGGCCCCATCCACGGCTACAGAGCCATCAAAAGCACCTGCTCCTACAGCTGCTGATACCTGATCGTGACTCACAGAAACTACTTTTGTATCCCCGCAAAGTCCCGTCTTTTGTACTGCTGCCAGACTGATCGTCCCGGCAACAGTTCCGGTCGATACCGGCTTTGCCATCAGTCCCATATCAATTCCTGCCGCCTCAAATATTTCTCGACTCCAGCAGAGGTTTCGGATATCAAATGCCATCGTTCTGGTGGCAAGGGAATAATCAATCTGTGCATTTCCCGTCAGATGATAGACCACATAATCTTCCATCAAAAAAATCTTACGGGCAGAAGAATATACCTCCGGCTGATTCTTCTTGATCCACATAATTTTGGAAATGCTGTACATTTCATGCGGACGGAGACCGGTAATATTCGCAATCTCCCGCTCTCCAAGCTTTTCAACCAGATCCCGGCACTCTTCCTTTCCCCTCGGATCCGTATAAAGCATGGCCGGGTGAAGCGGTTCTCCCGTCTCATCCACACAGACAAAAGTCTCTCCAAAACTGGTAACACCGATCCCCGCAATATCCGGGTATTTTTCCGCCATCTCCCGAATGGAAGCATAGACCCCGTCCATCACAGCAGAAATGTCAATTTCATGCCCTCCAACCGTCCGCTTTACCGGATAGTCCCGATATGCCTTGTCCAGATATTTCCCATCCTCATCAAAGACCGTACATTTGCAGCCTGTCGTGCCGATATCCAATCCTGCAATTTTCATGCCACATTCCTCCTAATCGATATCTACCCATTCATATCCAAGATAGGTGGTAAATGCCTCTTTTAAGATTTCTTTCATGTGACCAACACCTACCGAAGTGTGATGTTTGAAACCTCCCCTTGCAAGTTTAATCAGCTTATTCTGCAAATCCGGAATTTCACAGACACCGCCGCAGCCGAAGAATGCATCTTCAATCGGATCATCTGTAAACTGCGCCTCACTTGCATACACAATAATTTTACCGTCCTTGGTCTGGCAGTTAGAGATAGTAGTTGGGAATGCCTTAATTCTTCCTTCGTTACATCCCCATCCGGAACCCGGATCACTTTTTGCAAACATCTTATGCTCAGTAACTGTTCCTTTTTCCGTCATTAAGCTTTGGGCAACTGGTCCGCAGTGGAATAAGATCACCTTATTCTCATCATCACCATAGTTATTATTCCAATCCAGTACAGCGGTCGGCTCTTCGCTTGCAAGATTCATGGCACGCATGGTCAGCGCGGAACACATATCAATCTCACAGGAAGCAACAATACCTCTGTCATTTAATTCACTTAACAGGACACACGGACATACCCTCATATAGGTCTCCATCTCATTCCAGCAGCGCAAAGTCAGGGCATCCAGATGGTATTCATCAATATATTCATCAATTACAACAGATATTTTTGCAAGCATTAGTTTATTGGCTTCCGGCACTCTTGTAAAATCTGTGTAATTCTCCAGAACTTTGATTTTTTCCGCAACTGCCGCATCGTCGTCTGCCTTATGCTCTACCTTATAGATCAACTCGGAGAGATCAAAGGATTCCACATTGATTCCGTATTTCTGTAACGTGATTTCATCGAAACGAACGGTCTTAAACGCAGTCGTTCTTGCTCCGATGCATCCCACATTGAATCGTTTCATTCCATTTACCACACGACAGATTGCCGCGAAGTCTCTTAAATTCTGTGCAAATGCTTTCGATAACGGATGTACGACATGCGGCTTCATAACAGTAAAAGGTACGTTATACTGGGTAAATACATCTGTAACAGAGAATTTTCCGCAGTATGCATCTCTTCTGTGAGCAAAATCCATCTTACCAATTTCATCCGGATAAGCCTGCATCAGAATCGGAACCCCCGCATCCTGCAGTGCCGTGATTGCCCCGTTCTCATCTGCAAAAATCGGCATAGAAAAGATTACTCCATCATATTCTCCCTCATGTTCCTTTAACCATTTTGCATAGAGAAGTCCTTCATCTCTCGTTTCGATCCCGCCATACCTGGTCAGTTCCGCATCCATGGCAATGTAGTCATACCCCGCATCCGTGACAGCCTTAATCATATCTTCTCTTGCTCCGTAAATCAGTTCTCCCGGCATAAATCCACGGTTACAAAATGCTAGTGCAAATGTCATCTTTTTTCTCATTTTCGCTTCTCCTTTTTCTTAATCCATTAATGCAAACATTTTCATTGCTGCTTTTACATTTTCTTTCATTGCATCCCTTGCCGCCATGGACGCAGACGAGAAAAACAATGGTTCTCCTTCTTTTACGCTGTTTACATATTCCGCTACCGCATTACCACCGGACTTGTCCATATAAGTAAAATAGTTTACTTTCCTTGTCCCGGCTTCGATGGCTTTTCGATAATCCTCTCTGCTCACTCCGGATCCTCCATGCATTACAATCGGAATCTGTTCTGTCAGCGCACGTACATTTTTTACTACATCAAAATCCAGTTTCGGCTGTGTTAAGTAAATGCCGTGTGTTGTACCAAAAGAGCAGGCAAGCGCATCAATTCTTGTCTCTTCAACGAATACTTTCGCCTGATGCGGGTCTGTATAGATCTTGGTGTCATCGTTCTCACCACTGTCATCCCCAGCACCAGACTCTCTTCTTCCCATAGAGCCAAGCTCTGCCTCTACCGAAGCCCCTGTCTTAGTTGCCATGGCAACTGCTCTTTTTGTATTCTCCAGATTTTCTTCATAGGAAAGTGTGGATCCATCATACATAATTGATGTAAATCCCATATCAAGTGCCTGTTGCAAATATTCCAGGGTCTCACCATGATCCAGATGAACACATACCGGAACTTTGGATTTTTTCGCTGCATTAACCATAATTGGTCCAATCATAGCAAGTGGAATCCACGGTTCGTGACACTGTGCAAACTGAATGATAACCGGTAAATCCAGTTCCTCCGCCGCTTCAATTACTGCTTGAAGCGCTTCGAGGTTTGGCGTATTAAAAGATCCAACAGCTATCTTTTTTTCCTCTGCAATCTTCATTACGTCGTTTAATGTTGCTAACATATTCGTTATCCTCCTTATCTTCTTAGTACTATAAATACTATCCTCTTTTTTTCTGTTTTTATATAGAAGTATGTTCTTTTTACTTTGAATTTGTTCGCAGATATGCTAGAATCAAAAAAAAGAATGGGGATTCAGTATGATATCAACTTTTGACATTACAAAGCTGAATGCTTTGTTAAAAGATTTTTATAACCTTACACAGATTCGTATCACAATATTTGACGAGAATTTTCATGAACTCGCTGCATATCCTGAAAATATTGCGCCTTTTTGCCAGATAATTCGAACGGATGAAGCTGGCAGAAATGAATGCCAGCATTGTGATGAAAATGCATGCAAAATTGCTGCTAAACGTCATTCATTATATACCTATCAGTGTCATGCAGGGTTAACAGAAAGCATCCGTCCGCTTTACATGGGAAATATCATCATCGGATATCTTCTTTTTGGTCATGTATTTGCATATGAGTCACACGAAATCGGTTGGAAAGAAATAAAGAAAAGATGTCAGATTTACAAAATCAATATGTCAGATTTACAAAAAGCCTGTTTCATGCAGCCACTCAAAACAGAGAGTTATATTACCTCCGCTTCTCATATTCTGGAAGCGGTTGCAGCATATTTGTGTCTGGAACGAATGGCCTCTCTTCGCAGTCAGAAGCTCCCTGTTCGAATTGATGAATATATTCAATCTCACTTTACAGAGGATATCGATGCCATGCAGATTGCACATGAATTTGGAATTGGAAAAACTCAGCTATATGAAATAGCAAGTCAGAATTACGGAACCGGGATTGCTGAGCATATTCGTAATCTTCGAATCCAAAAAGCAAAAAAAATGTTAATGGAATCCGAATTGCCTTTGGCAGAAATATCAGCACAATGTGGTTTTAAAGACTATAATTATTTTATTACCGTTTTTAAAAAGACAGTGGGTATTCCTCCCAAAAAATACAAAAATCTAACAACAAGTGAATAAACTAAGACTTTATGCATTTAACATATATTATCATACCCGCCATCATTACAAACATCACACTCAGAAATGGTACAGAACAACAGATACCCATATTTTGTGCCAGCACACCGAAAAATGCCGGTGTCAACATTATACTAAGATAGGAAGATGCCATTTGTATTCCAATCACTGACTGTGAGCCCTCCGCACCAAATAATTTAGGAGTTAGATATGTCATATTTGGAAAGATCGGTCCCAGCCTTGCTACTAACCTGACACTCAATAAACTGGAAATGACAGTTCCTCCTGAAATCAGCATAGATACTATGCTGACATAAGAAACCGGTAGATCAAGTTCTTCATAAATTGCCGGCCATGCCACTGGATCAACAAAAACAGAAATGACAGATTGCATTTGCCCGAATATTTTATTCTCCGGCACCCTGATTGCACCAATAACCAGCGATATTTACAACAAATATCTGTTGTCAGTTTTATATCATTCTGACCTTCCATATATTATTTTCACTCCGGATATTGAATGGCATCAGCATCTTTTAACAACACTGTTTCATATATACGCTTTTATCAAAATATGGGACGGAGGGATATCATCGGAAAAACCCAGACGATTTTTTACCCAAAGATAAGGTATTCTCAGATTGTTTTGAATTAGATGTATTACAGGATATGTGTCATATATTCATGTCATTATATTCGTACAAAGACGAACTGCCACGTACAGATATGACCAAAAACGAAATGACTTCCCAAATTCGTCTCAAAAAGATGCTTAAGTTCGTCCGGAAATGGTATTGCATCCTGATTTTTCATAAATCTCCTCCAGTTCTAAAATAATTGCCCGGGAAGTTTCAATTTTTCTTTTGCCGGAAACTCTTTATCGAATGCTTCCACCTCTGCTTCATCTGCAAAATATCCCTGTGGCGGTGCATACTCACCTGTAATCCCATCTAAATATCCCGGAATCAATTCCTTACATAAAAAGAAGGAGGCATCTTCGCCTTCAGCCAAGCCATGATAGGAATCGTTCTGCCGTCATCTGCTTTGATATTTGCTCTCATAAACATGTTCTGCCCAATCAGCTTACCATCCTGTTCCGCATCGGCATGCTCCACCGGAGCATTTTCCTGTGTACTGAGGTACATAACAAAATCAAGTTCCTGAACAAACGCCGGATCGTTCCGGAGCTGATTCAGCACATAATGCTCATAACATCCCGGACGATATACATTCCAGAAACTTTCTCTTACTAAGTTTTCTACTTCCCGATATTCTTCTTTTCTCTCTAAACGTATTAAAATATTGCTGGTGCTCATTTTTTCTTTATCCTTTTCGATTCTTTTTATTGATTTTTGCAATGTTTTTAAATTTTTGTTTTTTCTCAGCCAGATAACCTTGTGTATCTTCTGCATACCGATTCTCATTCATCAGCTTCTGCCAGGAGCGGAGCCGTTCAATCGGTAGTTCACCATGCTCTACTGCCTCCTGTACTGCACATCCCGGTTCGCTGCCTGAATGAGTACAATCACGGAAACGGCATTTAAGCGCCAATTTCTCGATATCTGAAAAAGTCTGATCGATTCCGTCTCCGGCATCCCACATTCCCAGTTCACGCATCCCCGGTGTATCAATCACCATACCGCCGGATGGCAGAAGAATCAGTTCACGATGGGTTGTCGTGTGCCGTCCTTTCTCATCATTCCTCAGTCCGTTTGTATCCAAATGCTTTTCACCCAGCAGGCAATTGATTAAAGTAGACTTTCCGACACCGGACGAACCGATCAATGCGATTGTCTTTTCTTCAGTAAGATACGGATAAATCTGCTCATAACCGTTTTGATCGATCGTGTTCGTCACTAAAACATCCACACCCGCTGCTGCAGAAGATACTTCGAACAGTTTTTGTTCCAGATCCTTGCACAGGTCTGATTTTGTCAACACAACAACCGGCATTGCTCCACTGTTCCATGCAATCGATACATAACGCTCCAGGCGCCGCAGATTAAAATCATTATTCAGAGACATACACAAGAATACAGTATCGATATTGGCAGCAACAATCTGCTCCTCATTTTTTTCACCGGCAGCTTTTCGGATAAAGCAACTTTTTCTTGGAAGAACATGGTGGATTACTGCATTTCCGCCGCTTTTGTTCCAGTCAGCCATAACGAAATCGCCCACCGCCGGATATTCTGATTTTGCCTGGACATCATAATGGAACCTGCCCGATATTTCTCCCCATTTTTCTCCCTGTGAAGATACCAGCCGATAGATTCCCTTTTCCTGTGAAATAACCCGCGAAACAATCAAATCTTCAAAACATTCCGCTGTTTTTTCAATCGTTTCAGACAGGCCGTATTGCTTCATATCTATCTCGTTTCTCATTGTATTCTCTCTCCCGGGTCTCTCCCATGACTCTGCATAAAATGTTCTGCATGATTACGGAGTATTGTGGCATAATCCTCATTTCCCCGTGTCCGATCGGACATACTGATAAGAAGAAAAAGCGGCGCATAATATTCTACCGCAAGCTGCCTGGGATTTTCCTCTTTCAATACTCCTTCCCGGATCAGCCCTCGAAATAAGTCTTCTATGTAGTCGACCGGTCCTGCTACGATACACTGACTGTAAAGTTCTGCCATTTCTTCATTGCGGTATTGCTCCAGTGTCAGCATCTTGCGAAAATCGCATGCGAAATCATCTTCCGTCCAGAAGAAAAACTGAGCAATGGTAAATTCAATCACATTTTCCACGGACTGATTCTCATATGCTTTCGGCTGGATTTCATATTTCTCTTGCGGTACTTCATATTTCCGCGCCCGTTCAGCATCAATTTGATACATCCTCTCAACGATACTGTCAAAAATATCACGTTTGTTTTTATAATGCTTATAGAGAGCTCCCTTCGTCATTCCCAATTCTCCTGCAATTGCGCTTACCGGTACAGCCTCATAACCATCCCTCGCAAACAGGTGAAGAGCAGTCATCAATATTCGTTCCCTTGTATCAGACATTTTTATTTTCTCCATTCAAAATGGTTCACTGAATCATTTTCTTATTCATGGCGATTAAGAAAACGGTCGTTTACCACAATTATAGTGAACGACCGTTTACTTGTCAAGATATTTCTCGATATACGTTGGCCAGAATACCAGCTCCATCATAAAAGTGCTTACATTTGAACTATTTTTCTGACAGTATTCGCTGTTCTTATCGTTAGCTTAGTTCCTATACCTGCACTTGCTGTCTTAGACCACCAATTCGTTTTTTGATAATCTTTACGACTAAAAGACCAGAATATAACTTCTTTATAACCTTCTATCTTTTCTAACCCTTTTTTAGGCTCTCCAATCTCACTGTATACATCAGAAGATTTAGCCGGAGGTATAATGAAAATCAGATTATCATAGATTTCTTTGTTGTCATTATCCCACCAGTCAGGTGCACTTTGTAAAATATCTTCAAGCATTTCTTTTGATATGACAAGAACAGCAATATCTAAATCAAACTGATTATGAATCATCATTTGAATTTGTGCTGTCATTTTCTCTGTATTATCTTCATTACTGGAAAAAATCACATTACCACTGTTCAAATATGTCTTAACTTCTTCAAATGCAAGTTTTTCAAAGCATTTCTTTAACTCAGACATTGGTACTTTATTTTTTCCACTTATATTGATGCCTCTTAGCAGGGCAACATACCTTTTCATAGTCTTACCTCCCCATTAACTTCTTCCCTCTTCGTTATCAACTTAGATATCATCTCTATTTTTTTGTAGAAAGGACTTTCTGTCCGCAAGATATTCTTTCCGTAAAAGATGAATTGCAAGTTCCTCTGCCGACGCAGCAAATGCCAACATACATACTGCCCAACAATACCCTACACCTGACGAAACCAAAAGAATATAAGGCAACAGAAATACCGACGCACCGGTCAACTTATTCATCCATGTATGAATTGACGCAAAGCGATGATATTTGACTGCTGCTGTGATGTATGCTGCAAGACGTACAAGTATGATTGCCAATACTACATACCAGATTTCTCCCGGAAGTGTCCGGTACAAAATCGGGAAAAGACGAATCAGCAAAACACTGTAAAAGAACAAGTCAGAAATGCTGTCCAGTCTGGCACCGAATTCACTTGCCTTTCCTGATTTTCTTGCAATCCACCCATCTAATACATCCGTAATACCCGCAAATGTATAAATCACAACAAACAAAGTAGATGTAAGCGGAAGAAAAAACAGAAAAACAGTAGCTGCCATCCGCATGGTGGTAATTGTATCCGCCACATTCCATTTATGAGAGATTTTTAATTTATGGTACATAATCAAATTTCCTTTTACTAATGATTGAACCGGATTATCAGTAACCTGCCGCTTAGGATATTATTCCCCTGGACTTTACTTATATTATACCAAATAATCTTTATTCTCAATAGACTATTATTATATGTAAATGTGTCAATTTTCGGGATTGCAGATAGTTATCTTTTCTCAAAGAAAAAGCTCCGAAAACCTTATAACCACTAGAATCAAGTGTTTATAAAGCTTTCAGAGCCCTTAAAAAATCTGATTTAATTAGCCGTTGATCTGAGCTGCAACTTCAGCCGCGAAGTCTTCATTCTTCTTCTCAAGACCTTCTCCAGTCTCGAAACGAACGAACTTCTGAAGCTTGATTGTAGTTCCGTTAGCTTTTCCAACTTCTTCAAGGTATTTAGCAACAGACTGTTTTCCGTCTTCTGCTTTTACATATACCTGGTCTAACAGACAGATTTCTTTCATTTCTTTGTTGATACGTCCGTTGATCATTCCCTGAATAACCTTTTCCGGTTTCTGAGATTCTTTCGGATCGTTCATGATCTGAGCAAGAAGAATTTCTTTCTCATGTGCAAGATATTCAGCATCAACTTCTGCCTGGCTGACAAATTTTGCATTTAATGCTGCAACCTGCATTGCAACGTTCTTGAGTGCTTCTTTTACTGCATCGTTAACTACTGCTGTTTCAGCTACAACTAAAACACCGATTCTTCCGCCGCCGTGGATGTAGGATACAACTGCACCATTGTCGATAGATACTTTTTCAAATCTTCTGATGCTGAGTTTTTCTCCGATGATAGCGATCTTCTCTGTTAATGCATCATTTACAGTCTTGCTTGTGTCTTCATTCCAAGCTTCTGCCATGAATGCTTCCATCTCAGTGTTCTCGGTTGCTAATGCCTGGTTAACTACTGCTTTAACGAATGCCTGGAAATCAGCATTCTTAGCAACGAAGTCTGTCTCAGAGTTTACTTCAACGATTGCTGCTGTGTTATCACCCTGAACATCTGCCATTACGATACCTTCTGCTGCGATACGTCCGGCTTTCTTAACAGCTTTTGCTTCACCATTTTTTCTAAGGAATTCGATTGCTGCATCCATATCTCCGTTTGTTTCGCTCAGAGCTTTCTTGCAGTCCATCATTCCGGCGCCTGTCATTTCTCTTAATTCTTTTACCATGCTTGCTGTAATTGCCATGATTTTTTCCTCCAACTGATATATTCGTGTATCATCTGTTATATCAAATTTCTTATTCTTCTACTGCTTCTTCAGCCTCAGCTGCTTCTACGTCTTCACCTTCGTAAACAACGTCTTCAGCTGCTCCCTGATTTGCTTCGATAACAGCGTCTGCCATCTTGGAAACGATCAGTTTTACGGCTCTGATAGCATCATCATTTCCTGGAATTACATAATCAAGTTCTTCCGGATCACAGTTTGTGTCTGCGATACCGATCAGCGGGATTCCCAGAGTGTGTGCTTCCTGAACGCAGATTCTTTCTTTCTTCGGGTCTACTACGAAGATTGCATCCGGGATGTTCTTCATTTCCTTGATACCGCCAAGGTTCTTTTCCAGTTTTTCCCATTCTTTCTTAAGAGCGATAACTTCTTTCTTCGGCAGTACGTCAAATGTTCCGTCTTCAGCCATTGTCTCGATCTCTTTCAGACGTTCGATTCTGCTCTGGATTGTCTTGAAGTTGGTAAGCATACCACCTAACCATCTTTCATTTACATAGAACATTCCGCAGCGTTCTGCTTCTGTCTTGATAGCATCCTGAGCCTGTTTCTTTGTTCCTACAAACAGGATCTTTCCGCCTTCAGCTGCGATATCAGCAACTGCCTGGTAAGCTTCATCTACTTTTCCAACGGATTTCTGTAAGTCGATAATGTAGATTCCGTTTCTTTCTGTGTAGATGTACTCAGCCATTTTAGGGTTCCATCTTCTGGTCTGATGTCCAAAATGAACACCTGCTTCTAAAAGTTGTTTCATTGAAATAACGCTCATGTTTCTTTCCTCCATTTGGTTTTTTACTTCCGTATGTTTAGGTCCCAAAACCGTGCATCTGATGCGTTGGCACCATTGGGATGAACCACATACGTGTTTTTTTGCAACGCTCAAATTATATCATAAAAGCCCTGCATCTGCAAGGCTTTTCTTTACTATTTTATTTGACTGTTTTCTGTGATATCATTTTCTTTTTCAGCAGCTGCAAAAAAGCAGGTAGCCGAATAAAATACACAGCAGAGCAATAAGTATTCCCACGAAAATATTGGGAAGAAACATCATTATTATGATTCCGACCGCGATAAAAAACAGCGCAAATCCGATGATCCGTTTCATTTTATTTCCATCCCTGCTTCCGGTCTCTTTCTATATTGTATGTTATGTTTCCCGGGAGTATTCGTGACGGCCTGTTTATGCTTTCTTCTCAGCTTCTTTCTCAGCTCCGTCCAGGATATCCACCACATCCTCTTCGGTCATTTTGTCCGTTTTCGGTGCTTTCAGTCTGTCGATGACATCCGGAACCATATCGAGAATCTTGGTCATCGTATCCTGGTTCTTGATATTGACAAGACGGGTCGTTCCGTTCTGAATGACAAGCACGGCACACGGGGTCATCTTTCCGCCAAGTCCGCCGGCTCCCTTTTCTTTCTTATCCGCGTTAAATGCACCGGCGCCTACTGCAAAGGAAACGTCGACAAGCGGGAGAATGATTGTATCTCCGATATGGATCGCATCTCCTACTACCGTTTTGGAAGATACCACTCCATTCATTCCTTTGAATAAGGAATCCATTGTGTCCTTGAATCGATTTTCTTCTGCCATAATCTGTTCCTCCTGTTTTCTTTCTTCTATTCTGAACGATTCTTTATTATTTCATTCTTTTACGCACATCTTTGATCAGTATACGGATATCTCTGTTCCAGATCAGGCACCAGACAAGCGCTATCAGATGAAACAGCCGTAGTCCGCCCCGTATCTTAACGCTTCCTTCCAGCACTTTTTCTTCAAAATCAGGCTCTATGTTCATATGTTCCCCCACAAAGGGATAAATCATACTGAGCAGTGCGAGCGTCTTGCCGGTTAAATACGGATCCTCAAAACCGAAATGAATATCCCCCGTTATTTCTTTCGGTCTCAGGAAGCGCCTGATCCAGACTGTCTCTTTCATCAATTTTGCAAATGCCCTCTGATGACTCTCATTCTCAAGAAATACCGTAATCTGTTCTTTTGTTTCGCCGATTGCTTTTATTTTATCACAGATTTGCCGGAATGTATATTTGATCTTTTCAAATATCTTTCGGAATCGCTCGCAAAGTTTTTCGATTCGGGACATTTCCTCCGGTTCTGTTTTATGAGACTTCGTATCTTGAGACTCCTTTTTTAAATGTTCTGCATCCAGAGCTTTTGCGTCCTTTGATTTTGTATTCTGTGTTTCCTTGCCCTGAACTTCGGTTTTCTGCAATTTGACTTCTGCCCGCTCTTCCTTACCGGTTTCTGCAGACTTCTTCTCCTTTGCATTTTCCGATACATCTTTCTCTTCTATTCTTTGTGTTTTCGGCACGTTCACAGATTTTTCTTTATTCTTTTTTCCCCTCTTTTCTTTCGGGGCTGCTTCCTTATCTTTCTCTGCTTCACTGGAAAATCTAAGCCAAACCAATCCGAGCTTCCACTTCAGCTTCCCATTTTCAAACGAAACCTTCAAGCGTATGAGATGAATCAGCCACGAGACACTTCCATGGGCTTTGATCTCACTTACATTTCCCGGAAAATCCACGTCGGCTGCGTACCACACCGGCACCAGAAGGACAATACAAACAAGCAATACCAGAATTCCCAGTATCACAGTCAGTATAATCCCTATGATTTTCAATATCAGTCCGATGAGATGGAGCATCTTTTTCTATTCCCCCACGCTATATTATTTCTTTTCCTGGTCCCTAATATAGGAACGTATATCCACATCGCCGGTCTTTTCATAGACTTCTCTGATAATCTCCTCTACCAGATAGACCGCATCTTCATATCCGGATGCCAGACCAACCACAAAAATATCCTCCTCATACAGCATTCCCTGTCGCAAAAGCGATGCAGAATAGAACTCAAGCTGATTCTCACCTTCTTCGATCAGGACAAGAAGATAGGTTGTCAGCGGATATTTGCCCGACTTCATATTCCGGATAATTTTTTCTTTCTTTTTCCCGATGTCCTCACTGACATACAGATGTTTGTAAAACTTCATGTTTCCCATCCGTTCTGCGTCCGAATAACTATCTATTGATAGTAATACGCATTAAATATCTTTTTCGCAACACTTGTTCCGGTGATGCTTGCCGTATCAGCATTTTCCACGACCGCACTGACTACAATGTCCGGATTGTCCACGTTGGAAAATCCTACAAACCAGGAATGAACCGTCTGCTTATCTACGCTTACTTCCGCCGTTCCTGTCTTGCCCGCCACAGTATAAGATTCTCCGGAAAGGGCAGTTCCGGTACCGTAATTCACAACATCCGTCATATATTCGGTAAGCTGCGCCGCCTCCGCCGAGGTCATCAGATCCGCATATTTCTCCGGCATGTATTTTTTCACAGTTGTTCCGGTATAATTGGTGATCTGATCCACCAGATAAGGCTTCATTAAGGTTCCTCCGTTCGCGATTGCTGCGGTGATCATAGCCATGTGATATGGTGTTACCACCGTTTTCCCCTGGCCTATCGCGGTCATCATCGTCTCAGCACTGTCCGAATCACCGGTCAGTCGGAAACTGCTCTCGCGATAAGACAGATCACACGGAAGCTTTTTGTCAAACAGAAGGTCCTCCGTCGTCTTCTTCCATTTATCTTTATCAAGCTGAAGCCCGATATTTGAAAATGATGTATTGCAGGAATTTGCCACAGAATCCGCAAGATCCTCCTGCCCGTGAGCCGTCTGTCCGTAGCAATGGATTGTCGTTCCGTCCGCCTCGATAGATCCCTCGCAGTAATGTGTATAGGCATCATCGGCATCGGGATGTTCTCTTAAATATTCCAGAGTCGTGACGATCTTGAACGTGGAACCGGGCGTATACTGTCCCATAGTCGCTCGGTTGAAGAGCGAACTGTCCGGATCGTTGTTCAAAGCTTCCCAATTCTCCGCTACGGTATTCGCATCGAATGTCGGCTTGGAAACCATAGCAAGAATCTTACCTGTGCTGGCTTCCATCACCACTACGGCACCCTTGTTGTTGCCCAGCGCGTTATACGCGGCCTGCTGCAGCTTCGTATCCAGCGTCGTGACCACATTATCACCTATATTTTTCTCTCCTTTGAATTCCTTTGCCAGCTTTTCAAGGAAAAATGCATTGGAAGTCAGCAGATTAAAGTTCTGAATCGACTCGATCCCGTATTTTCCTTTTACAGAATAACCAACTACATGCGCATACAAATCGTCATACGGATATTCCCTGGTCTCTGTACCGTCTTCATCGGTCACAGTCTGTGCCAGTACTTCTCCGTTACAGTCCAGTATTTTTCCCCGGACTACACGCTTGGCGAGAAGATCCTGACGTACGTTATACGGGCTGTTGATCACTTCTTTGCTTTTCACTACATTGAAGTATACCATATATCCAATCATCACAAGGAACAATGTTACAAACATATATGTCACTCTGGCAAATTCCTTGTTGGTCATCTTCTTTTTCTTAGCTTCTTCCTTTTCGCGCGCCTTCTGCTCTTTTCGTGCCCGTCGTTCTGACAGAGGCTTTTCCCGAACCGGCTTTTCCTGAACTGATTTTTTGCGGTTGTTTTCCCGCGGTCCTTCCCCTTTCTTCTGCCCTTCGCTGCGCTGGCCGCTTTGCCGCTTTTGAGGTTGATACGTTCTTTCGTCGGGAAGGTTCTGAAGCTCTTCGTCCAGCCTGTCCATTTCGTAATTGCTGTGCTTTTTTTCTTTCAATATCCTCTTCCTCGTCTTCTCTTACTATATAAAGTCCCTGAATAATACCAAACATGATCACAGTGCTTAAAACTGAGCTTCCTCCGTAACTCACAAGCGGAAGCGTCACCCCGGTGGACGGAATGAACTTTGTCACACCGCCAATCGTGAGAAATACCTGGAATATGTAACAGGTTCCAAGTCCAAGTGCCACAAGCTTGTAGAAACGATCATGCAGTTCCATGGCGATATTAAGAAACATAATATACACACTGACGCAGATCATCGTCAGACAGATTGCAAATATCAATCCCATTTCCTCTGCGATTGCCGAAAAAATATAATCCGACTCTGAAACCGGAATCTTATCCGCAGCCCCCTGCATGAGTCCCATGCCGAACCAGCTTCCTGTCCCAATTGCCATCAATGACTGCGCCAGCTGCAAACCGCCTTCATTGTAAATCGCAAACGGATCCTTCCATGCAAGTACACGTACCCTCACATGGTTGAACAGATAATACGCTACTACGGAAGCTGCGCCTCCGGCACCCACCCCTGCAAATACGTACAGTGGCTGCCTCGTCGCCACATAGAGCATGACCAGGTACACGGCAAAAATGATCAGTGCTGCCCCCAGATCCTTGGAAACCACCAGAATCAACACGTGAACAGCAGCAACTACAGTCGTAATCACGACATTTTTAAAACTGGTATCCATCTTCAGGCTCGCAGCCGTAAAGAATACGAAAATGATTTTCACAAGCTCCGACGGCTGTAAGGCGAAACCACCGATCTGAATAGAAAGCAGTGCTCCACCGGTTACAGGACCAAAAATCAACACCACCGCCAGCATAATCACACCGGCTATTGCATAAAACCTTCTCCATTCAGAGAGTACCTTCACCTTACGGATAATGATCGGAACAATCAGACTGATTGCCACGGCTCCCGCTGCAATGATAAACTGCTTCACCGCCAGCGAATAGGATAATCTGGTAATCATAATAAACCCGATCGATAAAAGCATACACATATTGTTCACGACTAGGCGCGACACCTTCGGGTAGATTTTCGTATACAGAAGAATGATCGTCAGCAGAAGCACGACCTGCATTCCATAGAACCCAATCATCTTCTTCTCTTCCGTCTGCAAATACAGCACCAGAAACGCTGTAAAATGCATGAGAAACATTAATACATTCTGGCGGCGAAGAATGCTCTTTTTCGTATATTCATCTGAAAAGCCAAAAACTGCAAAACACTCATACGTATAGACTGCAATCATGATGATCATGAGATATTTCGACAGCTCAACAACAATATTTACCAAATCTTCACCTACTTTATTCCTTTCTTCCAGTGTCCCCGGGTAAATTCTCCGTCCGGGTATACTGCCTCCTCCTCATAAAGCTGCAGAATCCTGCCGGTCTGCCGGGCATTCTCTACTGTAAACATCAGGCGGAAGCCTCCTGCTCCAATCTGATCTGCCTCCTGCATCCGGTCTGCAAGATAGAGTGGTACCTGATTATAAATCACATTATAACAATAATCACACTCATTTTGTACCATAAACTGTTTTCGATATCTGTCAGTTATTGTCATACAGGACGATTCTTTTTTACATCTGCCCAGCGTTTTGCGGACACATCCGGCAGATACCATCATGGGAAGGTGTCCGTACAGAATCAGTTCTCCGTCCTGCATCGGAAGTGACTCCAATTCTCTGGCAGTCAGTTCCAGCGGAGCTGTGAACCCATAAATCCCCTTCTCCTTCCAGAACGCCAAGCCCTCGCGGTTAAACTGATAGAGGTTATATTCTGTCATAATACGTCCTTCAAACCCGCGTTTCTTCAGGAACCCATAGCTTTCATAATTCCGGATCATGACGCCGTCCCATCCGGCATTCAGGATATGGTCATAGCCTGCATCATACCGTTTCCGTGTCGTTTCCCGGAAAATATACGGCATGATCAGCCAGATCTCTTTCCCGGATTCTTTCACATCCCGAATGACCTCCCGAAGCATCTCATTTTCCCAGATTTTCGGGAACGCTGCACAATCCGCATAGATCCGCTCAATCATTCCGGATCCTGTCAGCACGCGGATCTGCTCCAACGTCCGGGCAGAAGCGGTAAATCTATGATGCGTCGGCATGGAATCTATCATAGGATTCGCCATAACAGCGGGGACAGTTTCCCTGATATCCTGCGCATCCGCTTCCTTTCTTCTGTACCTCTCTGTTATTTCGCATTGCAGCTTGTCCAACGCCTCTCTTCGGATCTCATTGAGCTTTTGCATGGGAACGAACGCGTTTCCTGTGATCTCGATCTGAAGTTCTTCGAATTCAAACGGGGTATTTCCCGTCTTTTCTAATTGCTTTTTCACACGTTCAACATCGATTGGGTGATTCATGGCTTCCTGAACCTTATCCGAACATACCGTAAAGCAAATATCGCCGTATGATACCGTTAGTTTAGCAGAATCTCCAACGGAAAGTATAAAAATTCCCTTAATTTTTTCTTTTATTTTTCTATCCACATACAGCTCATGAAGCTTCTGGATCAACACTTCGTTCCTGATCCTGCTCAATACCATTCCTTTCGCAGCCGGAGTATCGGCAAATACCGGAATGGTCAGTGACGCACCTTTTTTCACTGCCGTCTTACAGGTATAGTTGTCCGCTTTCTCCTTACCTCTCCGCATGGGAAGTTCAATGATATCCTGCGGATTCAAATCGATGAGTGCACGGCATTCCATATTCCTTCCGGATTTTTTCAGCACCTTTACCGCAGGGATCCCCGCATGGTTCGGCCTGTCCAGCGAAACCATCTCTCTCCCGTTCTGTGTGTGATAATATCCGGTGTGAAATCCTCCCCGATTGTACAGATCCAGAAGTACACTCCGATCCGCTTCTTCCACCCGGAACTTCTGTTTGGCAAACACCTCCGGATCTGTCCCTTCTGGTGCTCTTTCAAGCAGTTCCAGATACAGATCCGTATATTTGCGGTATAAATGCGCGACTGCCGCTACATATTCCGGTTTCTTCATTCTTCCTTCTATTTTAAAAGAATCTATCCCCGCTTCGACCATCTCGGGGATCAGATCCAGTGTACAGATATCCTTAAGACTGAGCAGATACCTGCTTTTGTCGTCTCCTTCAGCCTGATACAGAAGTCTGCACGGCTGCGCACACTGTCCACGGTTCCCGCTTCGCCCGCCAAGGAAACTGCTGAACAGGCACTGACCTGAATAGCAGTAGCAGAGTGCTCCATGCACAAAGCTTTCAATCTCCAGATCGGTCTCTTCTGCGATTTTTCTTACTTCTTCTATACCAAGCTCTCTGGCTGTCACCACACGTGTGACGCCTTCCTTTTCCAGAAGTTTCGCTCCATCCACACCGGTGATCGTCATCTGTGTACTGGCATGGACCGGAAGATCCGGAAATGTCTTTCTGATAAACCGGAGTACCCCGATGTCCTGCACGATCACCGCATCCAGCCCCTGACGGTAATAGGGATAGAGATACGCATAAAGCTTCTCTTCCAACTCCTGTTCCTTCAAAAGTGTATTAACAGTCAGATAGAGCTTCTTACCGTGCAGATGCACAAAATCGATTGCTTCCAGAAGTTCGTCTTCCGAAAGATTATTCGCATATGCGCGGGCACCGAACATCATACCTCCGGTATAAACCGCATCCGCTCCTGCAGCCACAGCTGCTTTCAGACTATCCATCGACCCTGCAGGTGCCAGAATCTCCACTTGCTTCTTCATACCAACCTCCTATAGCGCAAAATAGACTGTCATAAGACAGTCTATTTCTTACGGTGATTTTTCATCTCAGTTTCTAACTGTACGATTTTCATCTGTAATTCTCTGTTCTCTTCTTTCAGCTTGTCCAATGCCTTTTCAGCATTCTCATACTTTATCTGAATGGAAATCAGTTCATGCTTTAGGTCGTACATCTCTTTGTCTTTCGCTTCGATATCGCTCTCTAAGGCTCCACCCTGCTTCTTGGCCTTGAAGTAATCGTCTGCAATGTTAAGTGCCAGAAGTACATTCCTGGCTTCCGCACTCTGCTTGCGGTACCCCTCGCTGCTTGTACATTCTTCAATCTTATGGTTCAGATAAGTGGACACCTTCTGTAGATAATCTTCGCTCTCAAAGCCGCTCAGTGTAAATACCTTTCCACCGATGAGAACTTCTGTGTAATTTTTTGACGATGCCATAAAGAACCTCCTTACCCGCTCAATTCCTCATTTCATTATATACTATATTTAGACAAAAACCAACTGTTTTTCAATTTTTTTATCTAAATTTCAACGAATCATTGGTTTTTAAGGTCTATTCCAGCCCCAGATGATGGTATGCCAGCTCCGTGACGACCCTTCCCCGCGGTGTTCTCTGAATCAGACCATTTTTAAGAAGATACGGTTCATAAACATCTTCAATCGTTCCTGCATCCTCTCCGATCGAAGCGGCGAGCGTATCAAGTCCCACCGGACCTCCCTGAAATTTCTCGATCATCGTCAGCAGAATATTCCGGTCCACATGATCCAGTCCCTGACGATCCACTCCCAGAAGATCCAGTGCGTAAGAAGCTACTTCTTCCGTAATCACCCCGTCATATTTCACCTGGGCGAAATCCCTTACCCGCTTCAATAAGCGGTTGGCAAGACGCGGAGTCCCTCTGGAACGCCTTGCCAGCTCAAGTGCTCCTTTTTTGTCAATTTCCACATCCAGTACGTTCGCGGAACGCATGATGATCGTCTGCAGTTCCTGTTCCGTATAGAATTCCAGACGGTTGACCACTCCGAAACGATCGCGAAGAGGTGCGGTAAGCATTCCGGCACGCGTGGTCGCTCCAACCAGTGTAAACTTCGGAAGGTCAAGCCGTATGGAGCGAGCGGACGCCCCCTTCCCGATCATAATATCAATCGCGTAGTCCTCCATGGCAGGATACAGCACTTCCTCCACCTGCCGGTTCAGCCTGTGGATCTCATCTACAAAAAGCACATCCCCTTCCTGGAGATTATTCAGGATTGCCGCCATCTCTCCCGGCTTCTCGATAGCCGGGCCCGAGGTGATCTTCATATTGACTCCCATCTCATTCGCAATGATACCGGCAAGTGTCGTCTTTCCCAGTCCCGGAGGCCCGTAAAACAGTACATGATCCAGGGATTCCCCCCTGGACTTCGCCGCTTCAATGTAGATCTTCAGAGTCTCCTTTGCCTTCTCCTGGCCGATATAATCCTTCAATAGCTGAGGCCTTAAATGATTCTCTATCTTCTTGTCTTCTTCCAGATTCTCGGTTGTAATAATTCTCTTCGCCATATGCCGCCCCTTACATCAAAAACTTCAGTGCTTTTTTCAGCAGTTCTTCTACCGTTGTATTCTCATCCGTCTCTACCTGACGCACCGCGCGGAGTGCTTCCGTGCCTCCGTATCCAAGCGCGGTCAGCGCCTGCACCGCATCAGACTGTACTTCCTGTCCGCAGGAAGAAGCGTTCTGAACAGTTCCTTCTCCCTCCATCTGATGCGTCAGCACATCTTCAATACTCAGCTTGTCTTTCAGTTCCAGGATCAACTTCTCTGCCGTCTTCTTCCCGATACCGGGGGCTGCCGATATGGCCTTCACATCGTTCGCCATCACCGCAAACCGCAGTTCATCGGGCGTCAGCTGTGAGAGGATCCCGAGTCCGCCCTTCGGCCCGATTCCACTCACCCCAATCACAAGCCGGAATACTTCCAGCGCATCCCGGGTGAGGAAGCCGTAGAGCTGCATCGCATCCTCCTTCACATTCAGATATGTATGAATCTTCACTTCTTTCCCCGTAGGCGGGAGCTGACTCAACGACTTTGCCGGCATAAAAATGCCATAGCCCACCCCTCCAACATCAACCACTGCTTTATCTTCGCTGATATAGACCAGTTCTCCTCGAATATATGAAATCATCTCTTCTGCTCCTTCCTGCTTCCCATGTCCAATCCCGCAAGCCTCTTCAGCATGGCCTCTGCCAGGATTCCTATCACAAGTCCGGTGATTGCTCCCGCAACCAGAAGCACCGGAAGATAATAGGAAACACTGAATGTCTCAACGATCAGCATGGCGATCAGAAGCTGCCCCACATTGTGCATGACTCCTCCCGCCAGGCTGACACCATATACACTGAACCAGCCTTTCTTCTTCAGAAAAACCATGACCGTAAGGCTGAGCATCCCTCCCGCCAGACTGTAAATGATACTGAAAAGATTTGCAAAAAGGAAGCCGGACAGTACGATTCGGGCAACAGACAGTGCATATGCTTCCTCTGTCCCCATCTTATAAAGAGCCACCACAACAATCAAATTCGCCAGTCCGAGCTTCACTCCGGGAATTCCGATGTGAAAAGGGATCAGACTTTCCACATAACTGAAGATCAGCGCCAGTGCAGTGAACACTCCGAAATATGCCACTTTTGTTCTCAATTTGCCGCCTCCTAATTCGTAACCGCATCCAGCTCCGATTCATCCTGATTTGCGATCTGGAGCACGATATTATTCGGAAGGCAGATAATATTTTCCCGATTCTTAGAAATCGCTTTCTGCTTCATACAGAGCTTATCCGGGCAGTCGGCCTGAATCATCTTCACCGTACCGTCCTCGATCCGCATCGTATTCGTTCCTCCGTTCAATTCCACTTCCTGATCTTCCGACAGATCATAGGATGCCACGACCTCACCGTCTATCCGCACAGTCACATACCCCGGATGCTTGTCCCCGAGCCAGAATCTCAGCGCACAGATCGCTGCTGCAACAACTACCACGATTAGCAATAAGAGCAAGTCGTTCTTTCTCAAATTCTTCTTATTCTCCATGACTCCACCTCTCTTCCGTTTATTCTAGCACAACATATCCCCGAGTGCAACCAAACGTTCGATTGATTTTTCTCTGCAGTCACCTTATAATGATACTATTATAACACTTCGGAGGGAATTATGAAAAAATGGAAATTACCGGGGATTCTGCTCCTCATTACGATACTCCTTGTCAACGGATGCTCCAGCATTTCAAATGAACCTGCTTCCAGGACTTCCACCTTCTTTGACACAGTGATCACCATCACGGTCTACGATAAAAATGCGGACCACATATTAGACGAGTGTATGCAGTTATGTAAGAAATACGAACTTCTCTTCAGCCCGACAAATGAAGAAAGTGAGATATACAAGCTGAATCATGCAGGAGGCCAGCCGGTGGAGCTTTCCCGCGAAACCATTGAGGCGATCGAGATCGGGCTGAAATACAGTCAGCTCACGGAGGGTAAATTCGATATTACCATCGCGCCGCTGATCGATGCCTGGGGATTCCGCAGTGATTCTCCTTCTGTCCCGTCAGACAGCGCCATTGCGGAAGCAAAGAATCATATCGGCTATCAGAACGTCAAGATAGAAGGAAACACCGTCCGCCTTGCCGATGTCAAATCCGGCGTAGACCTTGGCGGCATCGCAAAAGGCTACATCGCCGACCGCCTCAAGGAATATCTCAAGGGACAGGGAGTCAAACACGCGCTGATCAGTCTCGGCGGAAATGTACTTGCACTCGGCGGGAAACCGGACGGAACCAGTTTCAATATCGGGATCCAGAAGCCGTTTGAAGAGACCGGCGTCACGATTTCTTCCGTAAAACTGAAAGATAAATCCGCCGTCACTTCCGGCATTTACCAGAGGTATTTTGAACAGGACGGGGTCCAGTACCATCACATTCTGAATCCGGTCACCGGCTATCCGTATGAAAATAACCTTCTGGGCGTTACGATCATCTGTGACTCTTCCGCCGAAGCAGATGCACTGAGCACGACCTGTTTTGCACTCGGTCTAAAAGCAGGTATGAAGCTGATCGAAGATACACCTGCTGCCGAAGCGGTATTCATAACCTCAGACTACGAAATGCACTATTCCAGCGGATATAAGAAATAAACCTGAAACAGTGCACTTCGGCTGCAATTATTAATTTAGAACAAGCGGCCAGCGGATCTCTGCCTTGAAGAGATCTGCTTCGGTCTCTATGACGAAGGTTCCCTTCTGGAGTTCCACAAAACTTTTCACGATGGCAAGCCCCAGACCGGAGCCTTCCGTATTTCTGGAAACATCCCCACGTACGAAACGGTCTGTGATCTCATCCGGATTGAAATTCAGCTCCGTAGCAGAAATATTTTTGATCCGGATCACAGCCTCCTTCTCTTCTTTTCGGATCTCTACATAAACGCGGGTGCCCCCAAGCGCATATTTTGCCACATTGACCAGCAGATTCTCAAAAATCCGGTAAGTCTTCTGACTGTCCAGCAGAATGTTCACTTTCTCTTCCGGAAAATCCGTGCGCAGTGTCAGATCAGCCGCTTTGATTTTTTCATCCAGCTCCAGTTCCACCTGTTTAAACAGATTCACAATATCGACCTGAACCAGATTCAGAGAAATATTGTCGCTGTTCGCTTTACTGATCTCAAACAGATCCTCGATCAGTACTTTCAGGCGCATGGATTTCTGATCCAGCACATCGATATAGGATTTCCGCTTTTCTTCGTCCGTCTCTTCCTTCAAAAGATCCACATAGGTAATGATCGCCGTGAGCGGTGTTTTCAGATCATGAGACACATTCGTAATCAGCTCTGTCTTCATACGCTGGCTCTTCACCTCTTCTTTGACCGCTTTTTTGAAGCCACTCTGTATCTTCTGTATCTCTTCGCGGAACGGACTGAAAATCCCCAGATCTTCCTTGATCTCCACATCCAGATTGCCCTTTGCGATCTCTCCTGTAGCTTCCAACAGAAGCGCATATTTCGTACGGATATCATCAAAACATTTCCGCAGGATAAAGAATAAAATGAGCGAATAGATTAAAAGTGCAAAGATACCGAACACCCACATCATGCAACAGATCAGAAGGATACAAAAATTAACCGCAACGATCTTCAGGATCACTTTGGTATTCTTCTCTTTCAGATCGATATCATAAAAGGAGTGGTATAACCGATGAAGTTTTTCTTTGATCCATTCATAAATACTTTTCAAACGAAGCCCGGATTTTTCCCAAAGCTTTACACATAGTACCCGTTGTGCTAGGTACCCCTTGATACCAAGTGTGTAGATCTGCCTTGTGCATCCTCCGATCCAGTATGCAACAGCAAACACTGCCATCCAGATCAGAAAATCTTCCGGGTAGTATCCTCTTCCCGTATTACGTGCCACCAGCCATCCGCAGTGTTCCAAAATCCACGCCACGGTACAGCATCCAATAATCAGAACCGCTTCAAATGGTGCGTGGAATATGCGTTCTTCCCCGGTATGAAGCGTCTTAAAGCGAGGCAGAAGCATGGCAAGAAGGATCATCAGCATGGCAAGAGCGAAGAAAGTGTATACTTCGATATCCGGTGCACTCTCGTTGACATAGATCTGAGACACCAGATAGCAGTCAAGATTTTCCTGCGTCATTCCAAAGTAGAATACAGAATGAACCGGTGCTCCCGGAAGTTCATTATCCAATATCGGGTCACAAAACGGATAGTCCGTCAGTTCGCCGATGATTCTGCGAATGCTTTTTTCTGTCTCTTCTTCTCTGTCCCCAATGCAGTCAAGATAATAAGGCGTTCCGTTTTCATCATATCCAAAAGCAACTCCAAATGCGTATTGATCCCATTTTCTCAAAATATCGTTTTCTTCCGTATCCGTAATAATGGTTGTGTTCTCTGTTTCAGCGGATGTTGCTTTGGAATCATCTGCATTGGTATCCTCTGCAGCAGAATCCTTTGAAGCAGAATCTTCTGTCGTAGTCTCTTTTGCTATTTCCATCTGATAATTCACATAAGGAGCCAGCCCTTCAAACACCTGATAAACCCCAGTATATTCAGACCTGGGAAGATATCCATAGGCATCGTCCCCTTTGCCTTGTGCATAATAGAGCACATAACTGCTCATGAGCATCTCCTTTATCAGTTCTTCTTTATCCTGATAATAATCCTGCTCCAGTTCCTGCCTTTCTTCCATAGCGCGGTAGAATTTCCCATAATTCTCTACCATAATGATGCTTACAACTGCAAGTGCAGCAACAATAAGCACGATCGCAAGTTTATGCCTGTTTTTCAATTTTGTATCCAACGCCCCACACCACCTTCAAATATTTTGGTTCTTTCGGGCAGCTCTCAATCTTCTCACGGATATTCCGCACATGCACCATGATCGTATCCGTATTGATCGCCCGTTCATTCCAGACTCTTTCATAAATCTCTTCGGAAGAAAATACTCTTCCGGGATTCTTCATTAATAGTAAAAGAATCTTATATTCGATCGGTGTCAGTTTGACCGGTTCTCCGTCTACGGTTACTTCCACAGTGTCCTCATTCAGTTCAAGACCACCGACGACATGTATATTCTTCCCTTCGTTCTGTTTGTTTAATTTTTCTGCAAATCTCCGGTAGCGCCGAAGCTGTGAATTTACCCGGGCTAAAAGCTCCATCGGTGTAAATGGTTTCGTAACATAATCATCTGCTCCGATGTTCAGTCCCATGATCTTATCCACTTCTTCCGATTTGGCTGACAGCATGATCACTGGGAAATCATGTTTCTCACGAAGCTTCATTGTCATTGTGATCCCATCCATTCTCGGCATCATCACATCTACGATCGCAAGATGAATTTCTTCTCTTTCTATCATCTTAAGACCTTCAACACCGTCCGCGGCCTGGAATACCTCATACCCCTGGTTTTTCAGATAAATCTCAACACCTTCCCGGATTTCTTTGTCATCTTCTACTATTAATACATGATTCATTTCCATGTTCTTTTCCCTCATCTCTTCCATTCATTGCGTGCACCTAATGTACCAGGTCACACTTTCATATTATACACTTTTTTCACCTCCGTAAAGCAAACACGTTTTTCTTTTGCTCTACGTATAGGATAGATGAGACTTCTTAAAGAACACGGCACAAAATGCTAAAGATTTTCTAAAGTTTATTCTCCAAATACTTTGTCTGTTTCTTATTGAACGAAATTGCAGGAGAAATACAAACTTTTTTCGTTTATAAAAATAGTGCTCGTCAGGCAGGCAAGACTTGGAACCTCTAAGAATAAGAAAAAGACCACTCCCCACTCGGACTGGCCTTTTCAATAAAAATTATTATTCAATTAGAAGCTAAGCAATGCTCCGATTATCGCAACAAAAACAAATATCATGACAATTGCAAAAGCAATCAGAGTCATAATCAGATATGCACGGCAGTAATTTCTACGATTCACATTGCCGTTCTTCTCAAATGCCCAGATACAGTAAATGATGATTCCAAAGCACGGTACTGCACCGATCAGCAAAGTAAGCAGCCACTCGCCCATAGAAAGCGGTGCTTCATTCGTCTGACGACCAGGATGGAAGTTGTAATTCTGATTATAGTTTATCTTCTGTGCCTGATTAGAATTTGTGTTATAATTCTGACCATTCTGGCTCTGATTCATATTGGGATCTGACGCACCGTTCGACTGACTGCCCGTCGCTCCTGTCTGCTGTGCATTTCCATAATATCCCATATTCGGATCTCCATAAGAATAATGTCCCGCTGTCTGCTGCTTATGTACTGTGTCCGCATTCGGATCCGTGTAAACCGGCTCTTCATCCGGTTTAACCTCCGTCTGTTCCAAAACAGGCTTCTCCTGCTGTGGTACAGTTACCGATGTGTCTTCCGTAATCTGTGGTTCTTCGCTCACTTGTGCTTCTTCGCACAGCTGTCGTTCTTCGCTCACTTGTGCTTCTTCTGCTCCTACAGTACAGCTTCCATCAGCCTCCGTCAGTTCCGCCGGAGTACCTGCCCCTTCCGGCTGCAAGTCCGGCTGTGTATCTAAAACGCTCTCTTCCTGCGATACCTTGTTCTCCAACTCGTTATCCATGGTATATTCCTCCTGTCATTCATCTACTTAAACTGGTATCATAATACCACAGCAAATATTAAAAAACAACATTCTTCACATACCTTTCACATTTCTCTTTCACTGGAAATGTACGCTTATACATTCCCTTTCCAAAGTCTGTATAACCGATACAGCCGGCTGCTCTCATCGTAACTCATCGGAGGTTCTCCCGGAAAATACCGTACCATCCGATACACATAAAACACCAGCATCCCGATCAGAATCACGATCAGACATTTCATCAGGATCTTGACATCCTTCTGGAGGATGTATCTTCGTATTCCAAATGCCGCAGCCCACATAAGAAGCACGTAGGAAAACGGATGAAATCTCCATGCGGATGCGAAATCTCTTCTCAGGATTGACAGCATCGCTCTCGTCATGCCGCAGCCCGGGCAAGGAAATCCGGTCAGGATCACACTGGGGCAGAGACTGTGAAGCACAAACTTTCCAAGAAGGAAATACAATACCAGAACAAGCAGCACAGGCCACAGGTTCCGGACATCCTGCCACACGAGCAGGAGTCCTTCTCCCATCACCTTCGCTGCTTTTTTTATTTGATGCTTCATATTATTTAATAATCTTCTTCGGACATTTTTCCGCACATTTTCCGCAGTTTGTACATTTTTCCGGGTCAATGTGAGCGATATTGCCTGTCACAGTCACTGCCTGGAATTCACAGACCTTCTCGCACATCTTACATCCGATACATCCGACAGAGCATACGCTCATGACATCTTTTCCTTTATCTTTGGAGCTGCACTGAACCAGATGTTTCTGTTCGTATGGCACGATCTCAATCAGGCGTTTCGGACAGGCGCCAACGCAGCTTCCGCAGGCTTTACATTTCTCCGAATCAACCACTGCAATACCGTCCACCACATGAATCGCATCAAACTGGCAGGCTTTTACACAGTTTCCAAATCCAAGGCATCCGAAGCTGCATCCTTTCGGACCTCCGTTCTGCATCTGGCTTGCCATGACACAGTCCTCGATTCCTGTATAGTCATAGGCCTGTTTTGCCTTGCCGCAGGTTCCGGCACATTTGACAAATGCAGTCTGACGGACCGTTTCTCCTGCGTCGGTTCCGAGAATTGCGGCAATCTTTTCTGCTACCGGAGCTCCTCCGACCGGACAGCGGTTATGTGGTGCCTCACCTTTCGTAATGGCTGCCGCAAGTCCTGAACATCCCGCGTATCCACATCCGCCACAGTTATTGCCCGGCAGTGCTTCCAGAATTGCCTGTTCTGTTTCATCAACTTCTACCGCAAATTTTTTACCTGCAGCTCCGAGGAAGACACCGATGAAAAGGCCGGTGCCGCCCACGATGAGTGCAGCAACTAAAATTCCTGTTATACTCATAATCCGGTCCTCCTATATGATTCCGGAGAATCCAAAGAACGCGATGGACATAAGTGCTGCCGTAAGCAGTACGATCGGTGTTCCCTGGAAAGACTCGCTGATATCATTGTATTCGATTTTCTCACGAACACCGGCCATGATGACGATGGCGATCGTGAATCCAAGTGCTGTTGCAAAACCATTTACCACACCTTCCAGAATGGTATATTCCTTCTGTACGTTCGTGAGTGCAACTCCAAGTACTGCACAGTTTGTTGTGATCAGCGGAAGATACACACCAAGTGCATTGTAAAGCGGAGGCATCGTTTTCTTCAGGAACATTTCTACAAACTGTACCAGTGCTGCGATGACAAGGATAAATACAATCGTCTGAAGGTATTCGAACCCTGTCGGCATCAAGATAAAACGGTAAATCAAACTGGTGATAAATGATGCAATCGTAATAACGAAGATAACGGCTCCTCCCATACCTGCAGCTGTCTCGATCTTCTTGGAAACTCCGAGGAACGGACAGATTCCCAGGAACTGGCTGAGGACTACGTTATTTACAAGTGCTGAACCAATCGCAATAATAAGTAATTCTTTCATCTCGTATTCCTCCTATTCTTTTTCCTGGCCTGTCGGGAAAACTTTTCCTTCACAGCCGCCGCATGACGCACATCCGCCTTCTGCACATCTCTGTGCTTTCGGAACTTCTTTGCCTTTTGCTGCCATCTTCTTCATGATCTTGCTGCGTGCTGCAACAAGGAACGCAAGTACCAGGAATGCACCAGGTGCAAGAATAAAGATGGTGACCGGCTCATAGAAACTCGGCATGATCTGGATTCCGAAGATTTTTCCGGATCCGATCAGTTCACGCACGATTGCGATACAGGTAAGACCAAATGTAAATCCAAGTCCCATTCCGATACCGTCAAAGATAGACGGAAGTACCGGATTCTTGGAAGCATAACTTTCTGCACGTCCCAGAATGATACAGTTTACTACGATCAGCGGGATATAGATTCCAAGCGAATCATACAGTGAAGGAACAAAGCCCTGCAGAAGGAACTGCACCATTGTTACAAATGATGCCACAATTACGATAAATGCAGGCATTCTGACTGAATCCGGAATTACTTTTCGGAGCATGGAAATCAGCATGTTCGAGAGTACCAGTACAACCGTAGTGGAAAGTCCCATTCCGATACCGTTGATCGCAGAAGTCGTTACCGCAAGTGTCGGACACATACCAAGCATCATGACGAAGGTCGGATTTTCTTTAATTAAACCATTATATAATCTTTCGGTACAACTATTCATTTCCACTACCTCCTAACGCATTCTGAAAATAACCAAGTGCTGTGTTGACTGCTCCGGTCACGGCACGGCTGGTGATCGTTGCACCACTGAGTGCATCAATCGGCTCATTCTCTCCGCCATCCTTGGCAACATAGAACTTGTCTGTCTTCTTCTCTGCATACTGATTATAGAATTCCGGCTCTGTCGCACGCATACCGAGACCTGCCGTCTCACCGATCGACAGAATGGAGATACCGTTCACGGTTCCGTCATTCATGATTCCAACAGAAATCTGAATATTTCCACCGTATCCGTCTTTATCTGTTGTAGTGATCACATATCCTGCTTCATCACCGCCCATTTTTGCCACATACACTTCATCGACCGTTGCATTGGTTCCCATGCTTTCTACCGCCTTCGCCGCCGCATCCGAATCAACTTCCACTTCTTCAAATGTATCTGCTTCCGGGAAAACCGTCTGGCAGGCTTCCTGCTTTGCATCAGCTTCTGCCTTTGCAATCGGATCTTTTGTTATTTCATATACCAGTCCGAGAGCCGTACCGGCAATCACGGTAATCGCGGTAAGGATCAATGTATTTTTTAATATTTTATTCATTATTTTTCTCCTCCTTTACCGAATGGTTTTGGAAGAGTAACTCTTTCAATCAGCGGAACCAAAAGGTTACTGAAGATGATCGCGTAGGATACGCCCTCTGCGGACCCTCCGAACAAACGGAAGATTCCGGTCAGAACACCAAGAATGATTCCATATACGATCTGTCCCTTCTTCGTAATCGGCGATGTCACGTAATCGGTTGCCATGAACCACGCTCCAAGCATCAGACCGCCGCCGCAGAGCTGTGCTGTCATGTAAGGAATGTTGAAAAATCCGATTCCATCAACAAATCCGCCGAAAATTCCAATGAATAATGCAAATGTCACGATATAAGTTCCCGGAATACGAAGATCGATAATTCCCATAAGAATCAGAATAATCGCGCCAATCATAATTGCGATCACAGAAGTCTCACCGATCGTTCCTCCGATCTTTCCAAGGAGCATATCCATGCTGTTCACTCCTGCCAGTGCACTGTTGCCTGCTTCCACATTTGCGCGGATAGCCGCAAGCGGTGTGGCACCTGAAATCCCGTCATATGTAAAGGATGTCATTCTGCCGGTAAAAGAAATCAGCAGGAAACATCTTGCAGCAAGTGCCGGGTTCATAAAGTTCTGTCCCAGTCCTCCAAACAGCTGCTTTACGACCAGGATTGCAAATACGCTTCCGAGAACTCCCATCCAAAGTGGTGCTGTCGGCGGAAGGTTCAGTGCAAGCAGAAGTCCTGTGACAACTGCACTGAAATCTTTGATCGTGATCGGTTTGTGCATTAGTTTCTCATAAATATATTCCGTAAGTACTGCTGCTGCTGTCGTCACGATCACAACAAGCCATTCATGTGTGTCACGGAAATTATAAATTCCAAAGGCGGTCGCCGGCAGAAGTGCGATTGCAACCCACATCATAATATTACTGGTCGTCGCTTTGGAACGAATATGTGGTGAAGATGAAATTTTCAATTGTTCACTCACTTTTGTTCACCTCTTCCTCTCTGTACTGTTCTATTTTTTCTTTTTATTTGCAAGTGCAGTCTTTCTCATGGAGCCGATTGCCTGCTTCAGATGGCGCTTTGCCGGACAGACATAACTGCATGAACCACATTCCACACATTCCAGTCCGTTCATCTTGACAAATCCTGCTTCATCATGACGTTCTGCAAGATCCGCAAGTCTGGACGGTATGATTCGGCTTGGGCAGGCCTCCACACATCTTCCACAGTTGATACATGCGGTCGCCGTACTTGCAGATACTTCGTCTTTGGAAAGACAGAGAATAGAAGACGATGTTTTCGTAATCGGTGTGTCAAGCGTATACATGGCAAATCCCATCATCGGTCCGCCGGAAATCACCTTTTCGCATCCTTCCTTCAATCCGCCTGCTGCTTCTACCAATTCTCTCTGATTGGTACCAAAAAGGACTTTATAATTACCCGGATTTGCAACGCCGTCACCACTCACGGTCACAACACGCTCCATAGACGGGATTCCCTTCACAACCGCGTTGTAAATACTGATGACAGTTTCTACATTGTCCACCACACATCCTGCGTCGGCCGGGAGCATCGTAGAGTTGATGGCGCGTCCAGTGGTTGCATAGATCAGCTGACGCTCTGCACCCTGCGGATATTTTGTCATCAATGTCTTTACTTCCATACGCGGTTCGTCTTTAACCAGTTCTTTGAGTTTTGCGATACAATCCGGTTTGTTATCTTCCACACCAAAAATACCTTTTGCATTGTCAAACAACTTGAGAATAACTTTCATGCCTTCTACCAGAAGTTCCGGAGTCTCCATCATCCTTCTGTAGTCTGCCGTGATATACGGTTCACATTCTGCACAGTTCGCTATGATGTAATCGATCTTGTCCGGTTCTTTCGGTGAGAGCTTCACACGGGTCGGGAATCCGGCCCCACCCATACCTACAATACCGGCATTCGCAATCATATTCAGAATCTCTTCTTTTGTCAGTTCTGAAAGTGGTTTTACCGGAGGATATTCCACCTCTTCATACTGACCATCATTTTCAATTACAATGCAATTCACTTTTGCACCGGTCGGGTTCACATGCGGCTCAATTGCTTTTACAGTTCCCGACACGGACGCATAAATCGGCGCAGATACAAATCCACCCGCTTCGGCAATCATCTGCCCTTTCAGGACATGATCGCCTTTTTTGACAATCGGGCTTGCCGGCGCCCCGATGTGCTGGGAAAGCGGATACACAAGATCGCCTTTCGGCAACAGTTCTACAATTTCCTTGTCCTTTGCAAGGCTTTTGCCGTCATTCGGATGAACTCCGCCTTTAAATGTCAAAAGTCCCATAATCAATTTCCTTCTTTCCTTATTTCTCCTTGTTGACTTGCTCTAACTATACCGAAAACTCAAGAACAATTCCAGTAAAATGCACAAATTTATTGTACATTTTGAGAAACATCTTGATGTTTTTTTAACATTTTATAGACGCAAAAAGAGACTGTTTCCAGTCTCTTTTTGTATAAAAATCCCATCATATTCACTTGAATTTTCTAAAATTCTATTCTTCAACCGGTGCTTCCGCTGCCTGCACTTCTGCATTCTCCAGTGCTTTCATGCTAAGGCTGATCTTCTTCTCAGCTTCATTCAAATCTACAACCTTAGCTGTAATCTCCTGACCAACAGAAAGAACATCAGACGGCTTCTCAACATGTGCTCTGGAAATCTGAGATACGTGAAGTAATGCATCTACACCAGGTGCCAGCTCTACAAATGCACCGAAATCAGTCATTCTTGCCACTTTTCCTGTCACTTCTTTGCCTACAGCATAATCTTCTGCTGCGTTTGCCCACGGATTGGTCTCCGGGAACTTCAGGCTGAGTGCGATCTTTGTATCGCGAATATCTTTCACAAGTACTTTCAGAGTCTCACCTACTGTAAATACTTTCTTCGGATTCTCAACTCTTCCCCATGACATTTCAGAAATATGAAGCAGTCCGTCCACTCCGCCGAGATCGATAAATGCGCCGAAGTCTGTCACGTTTTTAACAGTACCCTCAACCGTATCGCCAACTTTCAGCTTTGCAAAGAGCTCTTTCTGCTTCTCAGCCTTCTCTGCTACGAGCAATTGTCTTCTATCACCGATGATACGATTTCTTCTCGGATTGAACTCGCTGATCACAAACTCAATCTCCTGATCCTGATACTTTGATAAATCTTTCTCATAAGTATCTGACACAAGACTTGCAGGAATAAATACTCTTGCTTCATCTACAACAACACTTAATCCGCCGCCAAGGATCTGTGTAACGGTTGCTTTCAGAACTTCTTTGTTCTCGAATGCTTCTTTTAATCTTTCATTGCCCTTCTCAGCTGCAAGTCTCTTGTATGTAAGAAGAACCTGTCCTTCTCCATCATTTACTTTCAGCACTTTTACAGTCATTGTGTCTCCAACAGATACAACTGTTGTAAGGTCTAATCCTGACTCATTCGTGTATTCACTTCTGGTGATGATACCGTCGGCCTTGTATCCGATATTCAGAATAATCTCGTCCGGTTTCACATCGATTACAGTGCCATCTACAACCTCTCCATTATGAATTGTTTTAAATGATTCTTCTAACATTTGTTCAAAAGTTAATTCTGACATTATTTTGAACCTCCTCAATTATATTGTTGGGCGTGGATGCCCCTGCTGTAATACCTACTGTTTCCACGGACCTTAATTGATTCGTATCCAAATCGCCAAGTGTCTGTATATAGTACGTATTGTTACATGCTTTTTTGCATATTTCAAATAGCTTTTGGGTATTGGAACTATGCTTGTCACCAATTACAATCATAGCATCCACCTCTTCCGCAATGCTCCTGGCTTCTGTCTGACGCTCCTTCGTAGCATTGCAAATCGTATTTAAAACACTTATATCATAACCCTTTTCTGAAATAATTTCAACTAAATCTTTGAATTTATTGTAATTAAATGTCGTTTGTGCCACTACACAGACTTTCTGTCTACATGGTATCGCATTCCCACAAGAATTCAGCGAAAATTTTTGTGCTTCCTCCGCATTCTGAATCACGCTTACATTATCCTTAGCCCATCCGCGGATTCCCTGCACTTCCGGATGCTCTGGATCTCCGACAATCACAATATAGCTTCCTCTTTCACTTTCTTCTGATACAATTTTATGAATCCTTTTGACAAACGGACAGGTGGCATCCACATATGAAACTCCCCTCTTCTCCAGCATGTCACAAATTCTTTTGGGAACACCATGTGATCGTATGATTACAAGACCCTCTGTCAGTTTTTCCAGTTCTTCCTCACTTCGTATTACTTTTACCCCGCGTTCTTCCAAATCCTTCACAACTTCTTCATTATGGATAATCGGACCATATGTATATATCTGCTTTTCTGTTTCCAGTTCAAGCTGTTTATATACTGTTTCCACTGCCCGCTTTACCCCAAAACAGAAGCCGGCACTCTTCGCTGTTATTACTCTCATCTGACGATTTTCCTTTCTACATGAATTATTACAACTGCTTTTTCTCATATGCATGGTAACTAAAAATCCTGACAGATAGTTCTGCCAGGATTCCGACTCTTTTTTCTCAATGTTTTTTTACCAGTATCTTCTGTACCATGGATTTCCGTATACACTCTGGATTTTTACTACGTCTCCCGGTTCCGGTGCATGAATCATCTGACCGTTACCGATGTAGATTCCAACATGTCCGGAATAACATACAATATCACCCGGCAGCGGGCTGGAAACCGCTTTGCCGCCTGCCCCCTGATCACCTGATACTCTTGGAATCGAGATTCCAGCTACTCTGTGGCAATACTGGGTAAGTCCGGAACAGTCAAGGCCGACACCCGGGCTTGTCCCGCCCCACACATACGGCGTTCCAAGCTGGCTGTATGCCGCGTTCACGATTACCTGTGCCACACTGGTATCGCCCGTTCCGCCTCCGCTTGTACTGCTGCTTCCGCCATTGTTCGACGGGGTACTCGGCTTCGAAGTATTATTGTTACTATTATTGTTACTATTATTGTTACTATTATTATTGTTCGTATTATTATTACTGTTATTCTTGTTGCTGTTATTCTTCTCAGCAGCAGCTGCTGCTTCCGCCGCCTCACGTTCTTTGCGTGCCTTTTCTTCTGCTTCCTTAGCCGCAGCTTCTACTGCCGCCTGGAATTGCGCATCGAGATCTGCAACCTCTTCTTTCTTCTCTTCCAGAGTCGCATTCAAGGATTCCTTCTTAGCCGTAAATTCTTCCTGTGTCGCCTCGAGCTCCTTCTGCTCTTCTTCAAGCTGTTCCTTCAAATCAGCAATCTTTTCTTTTGTCTCAACATATTCATTGAGCTGATCTCTGTCATATTTATGTACATTCTGAATATACTCAGCCTGACTCAGCATCTCACCGATGCTTCCGGAAGTAAATATCTTCTCCAGCACTGTATTATTGCCTTCTTCGTACATATACTTGATACGAAGCTTCATGGCCTCATACTGTTCTTTCTCTTTTTCCTCAGCTTCCGCCAGATCTTCGGTCGCCTGTGTGATCTGTTCTCCGGTTGCAATCAGCTGGCGTTCCAGATCATTAATCTCTGTAAGCACTTCAGTCAACTGGCTCTGAAGAGAATTGACCTGACTCTGTACCGAATCTCTCTGTTCCTTAATCGTATCCGCATCCGGAGCAGCGCCCACGGTTGTTACAATACAAGAACTCACAACAAGCGATGCTACGAGTGTACGAAAAAATTTATTCTTCATATTGTTACCCACCTTATTCTATTAAAATCTAAAATTTATACCCCATACGAATTAAGCATACACTAAACGACACATATTTTCAAGGCTTTTCGTATCAGAGTATCTCAGTTTCTTAAAACTTCCTTAATTATTCTTTTAATCAAAACTATTATATAGCAGCTCTCAAAGATTTGCAATATTTTTTAACATTTATGTAACATTTTTATAAAGCATTTATATAAAGAAAAAGAGAGACCTGTTTTTACTCAAGTCTCTCTCCTATTTTATTGTACATAAAGATTCGTATATCGCATCAGATCCAGATCCACCTGGCAGGCCGCTTCGCGGCCTTCCCGGATTGCCCAGACAACCAGAGACTGCCCGCGATGCATATCTCCAGCTGTAAATACATTTTTCACATTCGTTTTGTATTCTCCCGGCTCAGTCTTGACATTCGTTCTTTCATTGACTTCGACGCCAAATGCTTTGGTTACGTAATCCTGGCTCCCCAGAAATCCTGCCGCGATCAGGACAAGATCTACTTCAACCGTGTATTCACTTCCTGCGACCTCCGCCATCATCATCCGCCCGGTCTTTTCATCTTTTTTGCTTTCCAGCTTTACAAGAACAGCTTTACAAAGATTTCCGTTTTTATCTTTAATAAATTCTTTGACTGTTGTCTGATAGATTCTCGGATCATTTCCCCAGACAGCTGCAGCCTCCTCCTGACCGTAATCCGTCTTGCAGATTCTCGGCCACTCCGGCCACGGATTACTCTCCGCTCTCTCATCCGGGAGTTTCGGCATCATCTCGACCTGAAGCACGGATTTGGCGCCATGGCGCACAGCAGTACCAACACAGTCATTTCCGGTATCCCCGCCGCCAATGACCATAACTTTCTTTCCCTTTGCAGAAATGTATTCTCCCTCTTTCAGCTTCATACCATGATTCCACAGGCATTTCGTTGTGGATTTCAGGAAATCTACAGCAAAATAAATTCCTTTTGCATCTCTTCCCGGCACTTTGATATCTCTTGGATTTGAAGCTCCACAGGCAAGTACAATGCGGTCATAATTTTTCAAAATCTCAGATGCTTTCACTGTTTTTCCCACATCGCATCCCGTTTTGAAAATGACGCCTTCCTCTTCCATCACTGCGACCTTTCGATCAATCACCTGCTTTTCCAGTTTCATATTCGGAATTCCATAACGAAGCAAACCGCCTATTTTATCTTCTCTTTCAAATACGGTAACGGTATGACCGCGACGGTTCAGCTGATCCGCAACCGCAAGTCCGGAAGGCCCCGAACCGATCACAGCCACCTTTTTCCCGGTACGTACTTTCGGCGGGCGCGCTTTTGCGTATCCCTTTTCATAGGCATTTTCAATGATTCCATATTCATTTGCTTTCGTAGTTACTGCATCTCCATGAAGGCCGCAGGTACATGCCGCCTCACAAAGTGCCGGACACACTCTGGATGTAAATTCCGGGAAATTATTGGTTTTCACCAATCGATAATATGCTTTCTCCCAGTTCCCGTGATAGATCAGATCATTCCATTCCGGCACCAGATTATGAAGCGGACATCCACTTGCCATCCCCATGATCATCTGCCCTGACTGGCAGAAAGGAACGCCGCATGACATGCATCTTGCTCCCTGAATTTCCTGTTCCTCCTTAGACAGAGGCGTGTGGAACTCACAAAAATGTTTGATTCTGCTCATCGGCGACTCACATTTCTGGTCGCATCTCTCATAATCCATAAATCCTGTTGCTTTTCCCACTGTTTTCGCCCCCTATCTTCCATTTTTAATCGCATAAAATGCTTCAATTTTTGCCTGTTCACTGCTGAATCCTTTTTCTTCCATCTGGAGAATCATAGTCAGCATCTTTTCATAATCATGTGGAATGACTTTCTTAAATTTCGGAAGATATTCTTTAAAATGCTCCAGAATCTTTCTTCCCATTTCCGAATTTGTATTTGCCACATGCTCCTCGATCATTTCCTTGAGTTCAGAAACATCTGCTTTCGAGGTAATATGCTCAATATTTACCATCTCTTTATTTACTTTGGTGTAAAGGTCACTGTTTTCATCCAATACATATGCCACACCACCGCTCATGCCGGCCGCAAAATTCTTTCCGGTCTGTCCAAGAATCACCACACGTCCGCCGGTCATGTATTCACATCCATGATCACCGACACCTTCTACCACTGCAGTTGCACCGGAATTTCTTACGCAGAAACGTTCTCCCGCAAGTCCGTTTATAAATGCTTTTCCACTGGTGGCACCATAAAGTGCAACGTTACCTATTATAATATTCTCATTTGCCTTGAACTTCGCTTCCTTCGGTGGATAAACGATCAGTTTACCTCCGGACAGCCCTTTTCCAAAATAATCATTACTGTCACCAGTCAACTGAAGCGTCAGCCCTGACGGTATAAATGCGCCAAATGACTGTCCGCCGGCTCCGTGACACTTGATTACATAACTGTCTTCCGGGAGTCCCTCCGGATAACGTCTGGTGATCTCTGAGCCAAAAATGGTTCCAAAGGTACGGTTTACATTGGACACTTCAAGTTCCAGGGTTCTCTTTTCCTTCTTTTCCAGAGACGGCAGAAGTTCTTTTACAAGCACCTTCATATCCATCGTCTTTTCCAGTTCAAAGTCGTACTTTTTCTTCGGATTGAAGATCATGCCGCTTTTTTCTTTCGCGTATGGATTGTAAAGGATCCTTGACAGATCCAGCGTAGCCGCACGCGCAGAAGTGGGAACGTCTCTTACTTTCAGGAGATCGGTGCGTCCTACCAGTTCATCTACTTTACGCACTCCCAGTTTTGCCATGTATTCCCGAAGCTCTTCCGCGATGAAACGCATGAAATTGATCACATACTCCGGCTTTCCTGCGAATCGTTTCCGCAACTCCGGATTCTGGGTTGCAATGCCGACCGGACAGGTATCCAGGTTACATACTCTCATCATAACGCATCCCATTGTTACCAGCGGTGCCGTTGCAAATCCGAATTCTTCAGCACCAAGAAGTGCTGCGATCGCCACATCACGCCCGCTCATTAATTTTCCGTCTGTCTCAATCCGTACACGTTCACGAAGACCGTTCTGGATCAGGGTCTGATGTGTTTCTGCGAGTCCCAGTTCCCACGGAAGTCCTGCATTATGGATGGAACTTCTCGGCGCCGCTCCGGTTCCTCCGTCATATCCGGAAATCAGGATCAGCCCTGCTCCCGCTTTTGCAACGCCGGCAGCGACCGTACCTACCCCTGCTTCGGATACCAGTTTTACAGAAATTCTCGCATCCTTATTGGCATTTTTACAGTCATAAATAAGCTGTGCCAGATCCTCGATGGAATATATATCATGATGCGGCGGCGGTGAGATCAGTCCCACTCCCGGTGTAGAATGCCTGGTTTTGGCAATCCACGGATATACTTTTCCACCCGGAAGATGTCCGCCTTCTCCAGGTTTTGCCCCCTGTGCCATCTTGATCTGAATTTCTTTGGCGCTGACCAGATAACGGGAAGTTACACCGAACCTTCCACTTGCGACCTGCTTGATTGCAGAACATTTATCGCTGTCCAGACGTTCGATATCTTCTCCGCCTTCTCCACTGTTTGATTTACCATGAAGAGCGTTCATAGCAAGTGCCAGCGTCTCATGTGCTTCTTTGGAAATGGATCCATAGGACATCGCACCGGTCTTAAAGCGCTTCACGATTTCATCCACACTTTCTACTTCTTCCAGCGGAACTCCTTTCTTTGGGAAATTAAAATCCATCTGTCCACGTAAGGTGATACCACGTGACTCTTCGTCTACCATTTCTGTATACTGCTTGAACATCTGATAGTCTCCACGTTTTGTGGACTGCTGCAGCATATGAATCGTGCGTGGATTATACAGATGCTTCTCCCCTCCGCTCTTGGATTTATGCTGTCCTACACTGTTCAGAGTCAGATCTACATCCAGCCCCAATGGATCAAATGCAGCAAAGTGTCTTGCCATATAATCCTGCGCGATTTCTTCAATTCCGATACCGCCCACACGGCTGACAGTTCCGGTAAAATATTTATCAATGAACTGCGACTTCAGACCGATTGCCTCAAAGATCATAGATCCCTGGTAAGACTGGATCGTAGAGATTCCCATCTTAGACGCAATCTTGATAATACCGCTGATCACTGCCTCATTATAATCATTTACCGCAGCATAATAATCTTTCTGAAGCATTCCTTCGTCAATCAGCTGGCGGATCGATTCATGGGCAAGATACGGATTGATTGCAGAGGCTCCATAACCCAGCAGGGTTGCAAAATGATGTACCTCTCTCGGCTCACCGGTTTCCATGATTACAGCAACACTCGTACGCTTCTTAGTACGCACCAGATGCTGATGCACTGCGGAAGTAGCCAAAAGTGAAGGCATAGCAATATGGTATTCATCTACACCACGATCACTTAAGATCAGGATATTCGCGCCGTCACGGATTGCACGATCCACCTGGATAAACAAATAATCAATCGCTTTTTCCAGGCTGGAATTTTTAAAATACGTGGTCGAGATTTCCACCACTTTAAAGCCTTCCACTTTCATATTTTTAATTTTCAGAAGATCCGTATTTGTGAGGATCGGATCATTGATCTTCAGGACATGACAGTTTTCTTCCTTCTCTTCCAGAAGGTTCCCGTCCCTGCCGACATAGACGCTGGTTGATGTCACTACTTTTTCGCGGATCGCATCAATCGGCGGATTGGTTACCTGTGCAAAAATCTGTTTAAAATATCCAAACAAGGACTGATGTTTCTCGGAGAGGACTGCCAGTGGTGCATCAATTCCCATTGCACCGATACTTTCACTTCCGTTTTTCGCCATATTCAGCACAGAAGAATTTACTTCTTCATAAGAATATCCAAATGCTTTCTGAAGCTTCTGGCATTCTTCTTTCGTATATTCCGGAACCTTCAGATTTGGAATCTTCAGATCTTTCAGACAAACAAGATTATTGTCAAGCCATTCACCATAAGGCTGTGATGCTGCATATCCTTCTTTCAGTTCATCGTCATCGATCACTTTACCCTGAACCGTATCTACAAGTAGCATTTTACCAGGATGGATTCGCTCCTTGACTACGATCTTCTCCGGCGGGATATCCAGCACGCCAACTTCAGAAGAAAGGATCAGCGTATCATCATCGGTGATATAGTATCGGGATGGTCTAAGTCCATTTCTATCCAAAACCGCACCCATACAGTCTCCATCGGAGAAAAGGATCGATGCAGGTCCGTCCCAAGGTTCCATCATCGTCGCATAATATTGATAAAAATCCTTCTTTTTCTGAGACATCGTTCGGTTGTTCGCCCATGGCTCCGGAATCGAGATCATAACCGCAAGCGGGAGAGGCATCCCGCTCATTACCATGAACTCCAAAGCGTTATCTAACATGGCAGAATCTGATCCCGCAATATTGATCGCAGGAAGAACCTTATAGAGCTCTCCTTTGAGGTATTCAGATTCCATATTTTCTTCTCTGGCGCGCATCTTATCTGCATTTCCACGTATCGTGTTGATCTCTCCGTTATGCACTATGAATCGGTTCGGATGTGCCCGCTCCCAGCTCGGATTCGTATTGGTACTGAAACGGGAATGTACCACCGCGATCGCAGATTCATAATCCGGATCCTGAAGATCTTCAAAGAATCGCCGCAGCTGTTTGACCAGGAACATTCCTTTGTAGACGATCGTCCTGCTGGAAAGGGATGCCACATATGTATCATCACTGCTCTGCTCAAACACACGCCTTACCACATACAGACGGCGGTCAAAGTCCAGACCTTTCTCAATCTTCTCCGGGCGCTCAATGAACCCCTGCATAATGCACGGCATACACTCAACTGCCTTTTTCCCGAGAATTTCCTGATGAATCGGGACCTCTCTCCATCCAAGAAACTTCAGGCCTTCTCTTCTTGCAATGACTTCAAAAATATTCTTTGCCTGGTTTCTCTTCAGTTCATCCTGAGGGAAGAAAAACATACCTACACCATAATCTCTCTCAGAACCTAAAAAGATGCCGAGGGGTTCACAGACCTTGGAGAAAAACTTATGTGAAATCTGTAACAGAATTCCAACTCCGTCTCCGGTCTTCCCTTCGGCATCCTTGCCAGCTCTATGTTCTAGGTTTTCAACTATCTTCAGCGCATTGGCGACTGTCTCATAGCTTTTCCTTCCCTTGATATTCACAACTGCTCCAATTCCGCAGTTGTCATGCTCAAAATCCGGGCTGTACAAACCATCCTGCATATTCATTTTTTGACTACTCATATATCCTGCCCTTTCTGAAATCATGTTACTTTTTCTGGTTACATTTTATATTTCACCACTATACAACATTTATTTCAAAAAGTAAATAGGAAATTCATGAGAATTTCATTACTGCACTTTCATAAAGTACTCCTTTATTTCGGATGCAGCCCCTTTTAATGACCCTTGAACCATCTCCGGTTTTCCTCCGCCTCTTCCTTCAAATGCCTGATTCAGCTCTTTTCCAAGAGGCCGGACATCCTCCGTGCGGCTTCCGATCACATAGCGGTATCCAACATCATCTGTCCCGGCAAATACTCCGCATACTTTCACATTGCGGTCCAGAACCAGATTCATCAGTTCACGCGGTTCACTGCCCTCCAGACCAGATTCAAAAAGGCAGACACACGCTTTTCCTTCTTCTATGCCGGTTACTTTCCCTGCAAGCATCTCCCGTCTGGCTTCTATCAGTTTCATCTTCCATGCATTCGTCTCTTCTTTCAACTTCTCAACTGCATCTGCTATCAATTCCTCCTTGGAGGACAAGCTGAACATGATCGCTTTTACACTGTCTTCTTTCGCCTGATAATCTGCCAGTGCACGTCTTCCGCAAACCACCGTAAGCCGAACTCCTCCTTTGTAGTTCTGGACACTAATCAGTTTGATCAGACCGATCTCACCGGTATTATCCACATGCGGTGCGCAGCAGGCACACACATCATACCCCGGTATTCGCACAATACGGACCTGACCCTCGATCTCGATCTTGCTCCGGTATTCCAAAGATGCAAGCTCATCTTTTGACGGGTATAACACCTCGACCGGAATGCAGGCAAATACAGCCTCATTCGCCGCATTTTCAATCTCTCTGACTTCTTCCTTTGTCATTGGGCCATTCAGATCCAGCGTACATATCTCATCACTGAGGTGAAATCCCACATTATCATATCCAAATCTTTTATGGATCAAACCGGACAGAATATGCTCCCCTGTATGCTGCTGCATCCTGGTGAACCTCTGTTTCCAGTCAATCCTTCCCTTTACTTCACTGCCCGGCTCAATGTAGCCTTCAGCTTTATGAAAAATGCTTCCGTTTTTTTCCTGAACATCTACGATTCTTATATCTTCCAAAAATCCGGTATCGGCAGACTGTCCGCCTCCCTCAGGAAAAAAGGCAGTTCTGTCAAGAACCACCTCATAATTTTCCCCGGACTTTTCGCAGGAAATGACCTTCGCATCAAATTCAGCCATATGACTGTCTTCATAATATAATCTCTCTGTCATCATCCTTATGTTCCTTCTTTCGTATTTATTCAAGCCACCTTACGAATAGTTTTATTCTATTTTACATCCTCTCCGGTGCTTCAAATCCCAGCAGATCGATACAGGTATTCAGAATATCTCTTGTCAGTTTCAAAAGCCCAATATAACTCTTCTGTTTTGCCTTATCCTCTTCTGCCAGAATTTTTGTTTCATGGTAGAAACGATTAAATGCATTTGCCAAATCATAGATATACGCGCAGATCTTATGCGGCGCAAGCTCCTGATATGCTGTTTCCATCACACTTCCAAATTTGGCAGCCTCCAGCATCAGAGCCTTCTCACTCTCACTTCCGGCGCCAAGAATCCTCGTATCATCCAGCGTATTTCCATTTTCTTTGTATTTATTTAAAATCGACTTGATCCGGACGATCGTATAGAGAATGTACGGACCGGTATTTCCTTCAAATGAAGTGAAACGATCCACGTCAAAAATATAATCCTTCGCAGCCTGATTGGAAAGATCTCCGTATTTAATCGCAGACATTCCCACGATCTTCGCTGTTTTCTCCGCTTCCTCTTCTGCAACAGTACGATTGTCGGTAATCTTCTCATACATCTTATCCGTAATATCTTTGATCAGATGTTCCAGACGCATCACGCCGCCTTCTCTGGTCTTGAACGGCTTTCCATCTTTTCCGTTCATCGTTCCGAAGCCAAGGAACGTAAGCTTTGTATCCTCGCGCACGATTCCGGTCTTCTTCGCGCAGCGGAATACCTGGATAAAATGAAGTTCCTGACGCTTGTCAACCACATAGATCACTTCATCCGGATGATAAAGTTCTTCTCTTTCAACCAGCGTTGCAAGGTCTGTGGTATCATAAAGCGCGGCACCGTCTGATTTCAGAATCATACACGGAGGGATCTCCTTCGTATCCGTCTCTTCCTTTACGTCCACCACAAGTGCTCCCTCATCCAGATGTGCATATCCTTCATCCTTCAGGCGCTGCACCATATCCGGAATATATTTCTGCGCATCTGCCTCGCCCTTCCACAGGTCAAATTCCACGTTCAGATTCGCATAATTCTTCTTAAGATCTGCTACAGATACATTCATAATATGATTCCAGATTGCACGGTATCCTCTTTTCCCGTTCTGCAGCTGGAAAGTAGCCTCCAGAGCCTCCTCACGATAGTCTTCATGCTCCTTGGCATATGCGGATGCAGCAGGATAGATTTCCTCCAGATCACCGATCGTAAACGGCGGTTCTTCCGGATATTCTCCGGTAAACGCATCGTCAAAATACGGCAGATTTGGCTGACGCTTTCTAAGCTCTGTAATAATCAATCCCATCTGATATCCCCAGTCGCCAAGGTGAATATCTCCGGTCACACGATTCCCCATGAAGCGGGTAATTCTCTTAATACTTTCGCCGATGATCGCAGAACGAAGATGTCCTACATGCAGCGGTTTTGCTACATTCGGTCCGCCGTAATCGATCAGGATCGTCTTCGGATTTTTCTCTTCTTCCACGCCAAATTTATCATCTTTTGCCATTTCATTCAAATATCCGGCAATATAATCCGGATTCGTTTTCAGATTAATAAATCCCGGCTTCACAGCCTCTGCCTCGCGAATGCTTCCATCACCTGTAATCTTTGCCACAACCTCTTCCGCGATCATGATCGGTGCTTTGTGGTACTTTTTAGCTCCGGCCATCGCCCCGTTGCACTGGTATTCGCAAAGATCCGGCCGATTGGACAGCGTCACTTTCGCCAGTTCTTTTTCATATCCGGCCTCCTCAAACGCCTGTTCCAGTTCCTCTGTTATAAGATCCAGGATTTTCTTCATACTCTTCTTCCTCTCTGTCTTTCAAATCTGTTTCAAAACCAGTTTTTATTATAAGGGAATCTTCTCCCGTGCGCAATATTTTATTTCAGCACGCTTTGTAAATCCCCCAGTGCCTGCGCCAGCATTTCATCCGAATGTACAGCACGGGCGTAAGATTCTTCGATCTGCCTGAATAGTCCCCGTACATCTTCATGCTGCGTGATATGTGCGATGTATTTCTGGATCTCTTCATCTACGCTTGCACTGATTTTAATTGTTCCGTCCTCTTCCCTCTCTATATAGAGCGTTCCCAGCCCCGGAACCGGCGTATAGATATCTCGGATCTTCATCTCATAGGTCGCATATACCACATAGGTATTTTCATATTGCCCGTTTTTCATATACAGATAAAGGTTCTCGTAATTCTCGACATAATCTGCATTTTCTCCAATCCGGGCATAGTACTTTTCCACCGCCTGATTCACATCTTCCATCCTGCTCTCACGAAGTGGATTCGTCTCCATCTCTTCGCATCCTTGAACGCTCACGATCGCGGGAACCGGAATCACCTGCGGTTCTTCCTCATACGTCAGAAAAAACACGGTCATCATCCCTGCCAGTCCAAGAAGCAATATCCCAACGATCACATTCGCCCGCTGATGCTTCCAGTACCAGAGACAGAGATTCCTCACTTTTTCCGCCATATCAGAAACCTCCTTGTTCTCCCCCATGATAACGCGGCAGATTTTCTGCGTCAATAGCGAAAAATTGAAAGTTTTGTCAGATGCAAAAATGCGGCATCACTATTACAAAAAACAGCAGAAATACATGGAACAAATCATGTACTCCTGCCGTTCTCTTATACGTCCCTGATCAGAATCGAACTGACGCACCCGCCTCCGGAGGGCGGTGCTCTATCCACTGAGCTACAGAGACAATAATTAATATAGCACTATTATCTCTAAAAATCAAGTGAAAAATCATAATCTATTCTGACCAGATTCACAGTTATCTTATATTTCGTTAGAAAATGACCCTCTTTTCTTTACGAATATATCGATAGACCGTATTGGACAGTATCTCTTCTTGTTCCACTTCCGTCTGATTGATCTCCTCAACCATATTCTCAAGCTGAAGCCGATTCATTCCAATGCTTTCCGGAACTACAATCAGTTCATGAATACTGCTGGGAAGGATATAGAAGTCTTCTCCGATAAGAGCAGCAACTTTCTCCCAGGTGTCCGGATACAACATGACTGCTGCACCAAGATTGCGTGTCTGGTTCGTCACTACGTACATGGTGTCCGCAAGAATACCAAGATCCATCGGAAGCAGTTTCGGCGTGTTCTCTTTCGCAAGCCGGCTGATTTCTTCCTTCGTGACATTCCACCGAAGCATATGCTCACTGCGAATCAGAATCGTTGCCGGTCCGAATCCGGTATGATCCAGAAGAATATAAAAAACAACTGCAAGATCCAGATATTCCTCATAAGGAATCTCTCGAAGCAGTTCCAGATTGGATTCCTTATGAATCAGTTTATAAACAATTTTGTCTTTTATATTCTCAAATTTTAAAATATTGTTATATGGATAGGAATTTTTCAAACTGATTTTTTCATAGATTGAGTGAATTGTCTGTGCCATTTCCTGGACTGAGGCACCTTCGAGATACTGTTCATAGAATTCTTCCAGATAGATCGTCGGAGCAATGTTGACATCTTTTTTTATAAACACAAGCCCGGTTCTTAGGGCACTGTTATTCTTAATTGCTGTGTGAATCTCCACCGCCACATCCGGCTCCATCTGTCCTCTGACTTCTCTGTGCATTGCTTTTACAAAATCCGTATATTCCATACGTTCTCCTTTCCTAAAATCTGAAACTCTGCGCAGCCGTCAAAGAAAACATCATCTGAATGAGAATACCTGATTTACAGGTATGTGAGTTGATTATACGTTTCCTTTCTTCCTTTTTCAAGTACTATTTTTCATGAGCCCCAAAGGCTTTGACAAGAAAAAATGCCGGAACTACGGGATTTATCCGTAATTCCGGCATATACATTCTTATGATTTTTGTGAAAAATGCCAGACACTCATATCTGTACTTTCTATCCTTCAACCTATGCTCTGGATAAATACTCTCCTGTACGAGTATCAATCTTAATTCTTTCACCCTGATCGACAAACAACGGAACCATAACCTGTGCACCAGTCTCAACAGTAGCCGGTTTCGTAGCACCCGTAGCAGTATTTCCCTTTACGCCTGGCTCTGTCTCTGTAATCTCAAGTTCTACAGTAAACGGCGGCTCAATTGCGAAAGGACTTCCCTGATAAGAGCTGATCGTAACGTTCTCATTCTCTTTCACAAACTTCATGGAATCGCCAACAGTTTCTGCGTTAATGGCAATCTGATCATAGGTCTCGTTGTCCATAAAATAATACAAATCTCCGTCGTTGTAGAGATACTGCATATTCTTTCTCTCGATAAATGCTTCCTCAAATGTCTCTGTCGGACGGAATGTTCTTTCTACCACACCGCCATTGATGATGTTTTTAAGCTTCGTACGAACGAAAGCTGCACCTTTTCCTGGTTTTACATGTAAGAACTCAAGTACCTGATATACATTGCCTTCAATTTCCAGCGTCATACCATTTCTGAATTCACCAGCTGATTTTACTGCCATTGTATACTTCCTCCTTAATATATGCTCTACGGCATTCCTTTTTCATCTTAAATCATTCACTTTAATAATTCTATAATAAATCTCTGTATTTTTCAACCGAAACTTTTGTATTTTTATGAACAGTTGCAACTTTTACATATTTTCATGCAGTACTTTCAGAATTTTACTCAGATCCCTTGCGTTCATCTGCCCGGGTGCCGATGCCTTTCCTGCTGTACCGAATGTCATAGCTGAACCGGACATTTCTCCGCAGATCCGGCTGATACCACCTATGCCTCCCATGGACATCGAAACGATCGGACGATCGGCATACTTTTCGTGCATCTCAACCGTTGCTTCCATAAGGGTCATAACATCTCCCCTGCTTTGTGGCATAACAGCGATCTTCAGGATATCTGCTCCCGCTTCCTGCATGGCACAGAGTCTCCGAACGATCTCATCCTTCTTTGGTGTCTTTTCGAAATCATGGTTGGATGCAATAACCTTTCCATGACACCGGTGAATTTCTTCAATCAGGCCCGGAACCAGATCTGCGTCCAGAAACGCTTCCACATCGATCAGATCTGCATCTTTCGTTTTTGCTGCTTCTGAATTCAGCATCGCATACATTTCCGGTGTGATATCCTTCTCTCCTCCTTCTTTTGCTGTTCGTATTGTAAAAAGGAGCGGTGTTTCGTTCAGTATTGCACGAAGTTCCTTCAAAACTTCTTTCACCTTCTCCACATCAAATACGTCCTCATACCAGTCTGCTCTCCACTCCGCGATATCTGCCGGGACTTCTGAAAGCTTTCCGGCTTCACCCAGTATCTCCTCCTTCGTTTTCCCGACGATCGGCACACATATTTTAGGGATTCCTTCTCCGATTCTTATATTTCTGATTTCAAGCGGCTTCATTCTTCTCCCTCCTGTCACACACAAATATATCACAGAATGACAATTCGGGCAACCTAACTCTCACTCACTTGGAAACCTCCTCTTTGTAGCATTTCTCCACATAATCTGCAAAATGCTTTACAATAGGAGCTAAATACTTGTTCTTCATTATCGCCATATAAACAAACCGTTCGTAAGAAGGTTCTTTGATTTCCAATACATCCACAGCCAGACTTTTTAAAAGCGGTATTTCCGGCATTACAGCAATTCCAAATCCCTGTGCCACAAGACCTGCCATAGAATTGTCTTCCAGTATTTCGTAAGCTATCTCCGGCATTCCACTCGATTTTTCAAAAAGATCATCAATAATCAGACGAAGTCCACAGGATTTCGGGAAACAGATATGCGGATATTTCACTGTCTCTGCCAGTGTGATCGCTCCTCTGCCGGCCAATTCATGATCTTTGGGTACAACAACCACTAATTTTTCCATACCTACAGGTATGAAAACAACTTCCGGTTCATCTTCTTTACCCGAGCAAAGTGCAAGATCATACTTTTCTTCTTTTAGTCCCTTGATAATATCTGTCGTACTGCCTGCATGAAAATGGAACTCCACATCCCATCCTTCATGCTGATTTAAAAAACCTCCGACCAGCTGTGGTACAAAAACACTTCCAAGTGTATAAATGTACGCCAAATCAATCATTCCACTCGTTTCACTTGTGAGAGCCTTCATCTTTTTGACTCCTGAATCCAGAATAGAAAGCGATTCCTGCACATATTCGCGAAATACTTTTCCATACTTTGTCAGGGCAACATTTCTTCCGCGCTTTTCAAAAAGAGTGGTTCCCAGTTCCTGTTCCAGCATACTGATGGCATGGCTTAAACTCGGCTGCGTAATGGAAAGCATCTCAGCTGCCTTTGTGTAGTGTTCCACTTGAGCCAGAGTTGCAAAATAATACAACTGATTTAAATTCATAAACCCTACCACCTTTCCTTTTTATTTTACAATAACATAAATTATAGAAAAATACTATAAAAATTATACATATTGTCTATATTATTTTTGTAACATACGAAGGCCGTATTTTATCCGGTGAAACTTCAGTTCTGGTAGAGTAGGCGGATGAACCTTTCATCCGCCCCTCATTTAGCACCCTGTATTACTACAACGCACCGAGTTTAGCTACACGGCTCACTGGCGATTACCGTGACCGGACTTGCACCGGCAAGTGTGGTCCAGCTTCGCTGGACACACACAAAACAAAAGAGCCTGCTTCCTGCAGACTCCTTTGCTGTTTTCTATTATCTGTTTCTTTTTTTGTCTCTTTTATAAAAATATAGAACAATTTTTTCAAGATAACGTTTCAGAACAATCTGAATTTCTTCTTTTGGATGTATCGGCTTCACAAGTATGCTTTCGATTCCGGTGCGTTTTGCTCCCCATACATCTGTAAATAACTGATCTCCGATGAAAATTGTATTCTTCTCATCCGTGCTCATCAGTTCCATTGCTTTCTTGTAATTCTTTGTAGAAGGTTTATGCGCATTATAGACATATTTACTTCCCACTTTCTCCGCAAAAGGCTTCACTCTCGGCTCTTGATTATTCGAAATCAGACAAGTATCAAATCCAATCCTTCTCAGCATTTCAAACAGTCGGATAGCTCGCTGATCGGCCGGTGCGCCGTGAGGAACCAGTGTGTTATCAATATCAAAAACCAGCCCCCGGTAACCCTCTGTATATAACTTGTCAAAATCAATCACATAAGTGGATGCCACATAATCATCCGGGTAAAACATATTAAACATCTTTCTCATCCATTTCCTTCAATTTCTGCATCATCTCTTCACAGATCTCTGAAACACGTTTCTGGTCCGTGCTTACAACGATATCTGAAGCTGCTTCGTATTTGGGTCTTCGCACTTCCATCAGGCCGCCGATATAATCTACATCTTTGTGCCCATTCAAAAGGGGACGGTCATCACTGTCTTTCACGCGCTCCAGAATCGTCTCCGGGGCTGCCGTAAGTAGAACAACTCTTCCATTTTTCTTCATCTCTTTCACGTTGCGGTCTTTCATGGCAACACCGCCGCCACAAGAAATAACTTTGTTCGTCTGAGACTGCATCTCAATCAGAAGATTCGTCTCCAGATTGCGAAAATATTCTTCTCCGTGTACGGCAAAAATATCGGATATACTCATCTTCTCACGCTCTGCGATCACCTGATCCATCTCGATCACTTCCATACCATACTCTTTATTCAGGTAAGCGGAAACTGTACTTTTCCCTGCGCCCATAAATCCAATCAAAACAATATTATAATCCAACATTTTTTTATTCATATTCTTCATTGTATTCCTCATTTCCTGTCTTGTACCACTGTACATATGTATGGATTCAGTATAACAGAATTTATTATTTCTTATCAACCCAAATATCTTATTATTCTTCTTTCGGAGTTGCAAGCGCAGTCTTCACATCAAGCTTAAACTGTTCCCATGCATCTTCATTTTCCACAAAATATTTCGGACAGTTTTTCCCGGTCACATCATAATGTCGGATCACGTCATTTTCATCCAACCCGAACTTCTCGCAGAGCCACGCCGTGAGCTGTACCATGGAACGATATGTCTTCTCATTGAACATCCCGCTCTCATCGGGATGGCAGCATTCGATCGAAACTGTATCTGCATTTCGCGAATTCGAGGCATAAGCCACTTCCCAGGTCGGGATACACTGCACGATTTCTCCATCCAATCCAACGATGAAATGACTGCTTGCCTTCGTGGTATGCGTATCTTTGAGGCCCTCAAAATAGTCTCTGTTCTGCATGGCCGTTGCACCGGGATTTGCCGTATAGTGGATCACAATTCCCTGGATCTCTCCCGTCTCCGTCCCCGGTCTGGAGTATTCATTTACAGTCAAAAGTTCCACATCAATATCCGGTTTTGTCGCATCGATTTTTGCATCCTCTTTTTCCCAGTACTTCCCGGAGCGGATACATCCTGCAATTCGTATCACAGAAAGAATCAAAATCAGTAAAACAAGGATAACTACGCCCAGCTTCAGATAGTGCCGCAGCCGAATCTGCTGCTTCTTTGTATATCCTCTTTCTCTGTTCCTGTATATCTTCTCTTTTCTTCTTCTCTTTCGCCTCTTGCCGAACATTCCTGCCCCTACCTTTTTTCTATAGCTTCATTCTTTTACTTTACCATATTTCGTTCGAACAAAAGCAGAATATTTCATTATTTTTTTCTTAAGCCTTTGAAGCACAGACATAAAAGATGCCCCGGCATCACCGAGGCATCTCATTTTATTCATCTACACTGTAGTTCGGAGCTTCTTTAGTAATATGGATATCATGTGGATGACTTTCCTTTAATGAAGCCGAAGAAATCTTCACAAATCTTCCGGTCGTCTTCAGTGTCTCGATATCCGCAGCACCACAGTATCCCATACCGGAACGCAGACCGCCCATAAGCTGGAATACGGTGTCTTCTACAGAACCTTTATACGCCACACGTCCTTCTACTCCCTCCGGAACCAGCTTTTTAGCATCCGTCTGGAAGTATCTGTCCTTGCTTCCGTTTTCCATAGCAGCAATAGAACCCATGCCGCGGTATACTTTATATTTTCTTCCCTGATATAATTCGAATGTTCCCGGGCTTTCATCGCATCCTGCAAAGATACTTCCCATCATACATACATTCGCACCTGCCGCAATTGCCTTTGTCATATCTCCTGAGTACTTGATACCACCATCAGCAATGATCGGAACCCCATATTCTTTTGCAGCTTCATAGCAATCCATAACCGCTGTGATCTGCGGTACACCGATACCTGCAACGACACGTGTAGTACAGATTGATCCAGGACCGATACCTACTTTGACAGCGTCGGCTCCTGCTTCGATCAGAGCTCTTGTTGCTTCGCCTGTAGCTACATTTCCCGCAATAACCTGAAGTTCCGGGAATGCCTCTTTGATCATCTTGACAGTCCGGATCACGTTTGCAGAATGTCCATGCGCAGAATCCAGCACGACAACATCAACATGTGCCTTCACGAGTGCTTCCGCTCTTTCCAGACAGTTTGCAGTAATACCAATCGCTGCTCCGCAAAGAAGACGTCCTTTGGCATCTTTCGCAGAAAGCGGATACTTGATCTGCTTCTCAATATCTTTAATCGTGATCAGGCCTTTCAGATTGAAATCCTTATCCACGATCGGAAGCTTCTCCTTGCGTGCTTTCGCAAGAATCTTTTTAGCCTCTTCCAGGGTAATGCCCTCCGGTGCTGTGATCAGCCCTTCCGAAGTCATGGATTCTTTAATCTTCTTGGAAAAATCCTCTTCAAACTTCAAATCACGGTTGGTAATGATACCTACCAGCTTTCTTCCTTCTGTGATCGGCACACCTGAAATGCGGAACTTCGCCATCAGATCATTAGCATCCGCAAGTGTATGTTCTGGTGAGAGATAAAATGGATCCGTGATTACTCCATATTCAGATCTCTTAACTTTGTCTACTTCTTCTGCCTGCTGTTCAATCGACATATTCTTATGAATAATACCAATACCACCCTGACGAGCCATCGCAATCGCCATTCTATGTTCCGTAACTGTATCCATACCGGCACTCATCATTGGTATATTCAGCTTAATCTTGTTTGTCAGATAGGTTGACAAATCGACCTGATTCGGAATCACTTCTGAATACCCAGGTACTAAGAGTACGTCATCAAATGTAATTCCTTCTCCGATAATCTTTCCCATTATCCTTTTCCTCTCTTTCGCTTCTTTTGTTGTGATTTAACTGCTATCATACAATACATGTTACACTTGTGTCAACCCTAAACAAAAACTTTTCTAGGTGCAAGCATCTTCATTCCTTCCAGAATCGTTGAATTCGGTTCAAAAACCACTCTCTTCTTTTCACCCTTCTGAACGATCACCATCTCGTACTGCTTTGCATCCCGGTTTCCAGAGCTGAAATCCACTGTCTTAAGTCCCTGATACGGTCTAAGTTCTGCTGAACCTGCCTGTGCAAGAACTTCCATCTCATTTAATTCCATCGTGAAAACCTTTTTTCTGCGGGACTTTGCCATAATCTTGTCGATATCAAGAGCGCCGTTGACAAACAGATATTCAAATTCCACATCCATACTGCGGAATAAGAAAACGTCCAAACAAATCAAAATAATTGGTGCAATGATAGCAACCGGAATGATCAAAACAAGCCCAACTGAAACAACCGTAAGCAAAATCAGTGCTGCTTTTGCAAGAATCGTGCTTGCGGGGGCGTTCCGCTTCACAAGTTGTTCGGTATAATAATCACCCATATCTTACCTCCAAATTTCCTTTTGTATATTTCTATCATTGTATCACTTTTCCTACAAAAAGAAAACTCCTCTTTACGAGGAGTTTTCAAAATTCACAAATAATTCAAAACGGGAATTACATCATTCCCATTCCGCCTGCGCCTCCTGCCGGCATCGGTGGAACATCTTCTTTAATATTTGCAACAACAGATTCTGTCGTGAGCAATGTAGAGGCTACGCTTGTTGCGTTCTGAAGTGCGCTTCTTGTAACTTTAGCCGGGTCAAGAATTCCAGCTTTTACCATATCAACATATTCTTCTGTGTATGCATCGAATCCGTTTCCTGGTTCTGCTTCTCTGACTTTGTTAATGATAACAGCACCTTCCAGACCTGCATTTGCTGCGATATGGAATAATGGAGCCTCCAGAGCTTTCAAGACAACGCCTGCACCTGTCTTCTCATCACCTGTCAATGTCTCAGCCATCTTTGCAACTTCTTTTGCTGCATGGATATATGCAGATCCGCCACCTGCGATAATACCTTCTTCTACTGCTGCTCTGGTAGCTGCAAGAGCATCTTCCATACGGAGTTTCGCTTCTTTCATTTCAGTCTCGGTTGCTGCGCCAACGCGAATAACAGCTACACCGCCTGCCAGTTTTGCAAGTCTTTCCTGAAGTTTTTCTTTGTCAAAGTCAGAAGTTGTCTCTTCGATCTGGGCTTTGATCTGTGCAATTCTTCCGGAAATTGCATCTTTATCGCCAAAACCGTCAACGATTACCGTGTTTTCTTTCTGAACTTTTACAGATTTAGCACGTCCGAGCTGATCCATGGTAACTTCCTTCAAATCAAGGCCAAGTTCTTCTGAGATCACCTGTCCGCCTGTCAGGATCGCGATATCTTCCAGCATTGCTTTTCTTCTGTCGCCATATCCCGGTGCCTTTACTGCTACAACATTGAATGTTCCGCGCAGTTTGTTCACAATCAGTGTTGTGAGTGCTTCACCTTCAATGTCTTCAGCGATAATAAGAAGTTTTGCTCCGGACTGAACGATCTGCTCCAGAAGCGGAAGGATTTCCTGAATGTTGGAAATCTTCTTGTCTGTGATCAGAATGAATGGATTGTCAAGATTTGCTTCCATCTTCTCCATATCGGTGCACATATATGCGGAAATATATCCACGGTCAAACTGCATACCTTCTACCAGGTCAAGTTCTGTCTTCATGGTCTTGGATTCTTCGATCGTGATAACGCCGTCGTTGGAAACCTTCTCCATAGCGCTTGCTACCATCTCGCCTACTTCATCATCACCGGCTGAAATAGCAGCCACTCTTGCGATCTGATCTCTTCCGTTTACTTTGCTGCTCATCTTCTGGATTGCTTCAACAGCGCAGTCCGTTGCTTTCTTCATACCTTTACGAAGAACAATCGGGTTTGCCCCTGCTGCAAGGTTCTTCATACCTTCATTTACCATAGCCTGGGCAAGTACGGTAGCTGTTGTGGTTCCGTCTCCGGCAACATCATTTGTCTTGGAAGCGACTTCACGGATGAGCTGTGCTCCCATGTTTTCAAATGCATCTTCCAGTTCAATCTCTTTTGCAATCGTTACACCGTCATTTGTGATAAGCGGTGCTCCGAAGGATTTATCCAGAACTACGTTTCTTCCTTTTGGTCCTAATGTTACTCTTACTGTATCAGCAAGCTGATTCACACCTGCTTCCAATGCTTTTCTGGCTTCTGCGCCGAATTTAATTTCTTTTGCCATTTCAATCACTCCTGTTTTAAAATAATTCTTTTCTAAAGGCCATATACGGCTGACTATTTGATTACTGCAAGAATGTCACTCTGTTTTACAATGATATATTCAACATCGTCCAGTTCTACTTCTGTTCCGGAATATTTAGAATAGATGACCTGATCGCCGACTGCCACATTCATCGTCACTTCCTTACCGTCCACCATTCCGCCCGGTCCTACTGCGATTACTTCTGCCTGCTGCGGTTTCTCTTTTGACTGTCCCGGTAATACGATACCTGACTTTGTCGTCTCTTCTGCTACTAACTGTTTTAATACAACTCTGTCACCTAAAGGTTCTAATCTCATTGTAATTCCTCCTTGATTTCTATTTTTGTTAGCACTCATTAAATTTGAGTGCTAAAAACTGTCTAGATATAAAATAGCACTGCGACTTCTATTTGTCAACATGCCTTTTTTAATTTTATAATTACTTTATATTTATTTCATAAAATCCATTGACAATCTGAAAAATCAAGATCATTCCGGCTCTGTTCTCATACCGCTCTTTGATCACGCCTTTGCAGACTGCTTCCCCTTTCAGGGTCTGAATCCGGCATTCATAGACTGCATCCAGAGAAATATCGGTTATTTCTCCCGTGCTCATCCGCAGATGAAGCTGCTCCATCTCTTTCTGATACTCGATCACTGTGCATTTGTAAACCGTCTCGTCCTGCTTTCCGCCTTCGAGATAATTGTGGATCATCGAAATGACCGCTCTGTCTCCGTCGTACATTTTTCTTTCTCCTTTCATTGTGATCTATGTTAATGAGAGATAAAAAGGGTATCAGACTCCTGATACCCTTCTCTTCTGTTTTCTATTTCATTTTTTCTCTTTTGATCTTGTCCAATTCTTTGAAAACATAATCGTTCGCGACTTTGATATAAGTACCTTTCATACCGGAAGATCTGGATTCGATCACGCCCGCACTTTCAAACTTACGAAGTGCATTTACGATCACGGAACGGGTAATTCCCACCCGGTCAGCAATCTTGCTTGCAACCAGAATTCCTTCCATGCCGTCAAGTTCTTCGAAAATGTGTATGATTGCTTCCAATTCAGAAAATGATAAAGTACTGATTGCGGATTGTACGATCTGTTCCTTTCTGGTCTCCTCAGCGCTTTCTTCATTCACAGAGCGAAGCATCTCAAGTCCCACGACTGTTGTACCGTATTCACTGAGAATAATATCATCAATCTCATACAAGGCATCTTTCTTGTAAATGAACAGACTTCCAAGCCTCTCTCCCGCAATATCGATCGGAGTAATGATCGCCTGATACCCTTTCACAATCTCCGGTGTAAAACCTAGTGTCTGAAGATTGACATTCTCTTTCGTGGAAAGGATATTCAGGAGACGCTCATTCAGCATCTCGTCAATGTGTCCGCCGACCTCTCCCTTCAGAAGTTCTTTAATCTCCGGAACGCCCGGACAAGCACTGACTCCCAACACTTTTCCTTTTTTACTTACCACAAGCACGTTGGACAGAAGAATCTCTGTCAGCACCTCACAAATGTCATTAAACACAACTTTGCTGGAATTATTATTGTGCAGCAATTTGTTTATTTTTCTAGTTTTATCCAATAATTGTACGCTCATTTTATCCTCCATAAAGCATTGCACCTCTGGTTTTTCCTCTCCATCGGCTATTGTAGAAATTATTCGCACAAATAGCGAAAAATTTGTGTGCAAAACTATATTATCATACAATTCGCAAGAACTCAATGAATTTCCTATTTATTTTTTACATAACCGCAATGTTCGTCACCGCACACCAGTTTATTTCCTTTTTCCACCATATAGCTTCCGCATTTTGGACATTTTTCCGTGGACGGTTTTTGCCATGACATGAAATCACATTCCGGATTATCCTCGCATCCGTAATATTTTCTGCCTTTCTTAGTCTTGCGCAGCACAATGTCTTTGCCGCATTTCGGACATGCAACGCCGATTTTCTCAAGATACGGCTTTGTATTTTTACATTCCGGGAATCCGGGGCAGGCCAGGAACTTTCCGTGTGGTCCGTATTTGATCACCATGTTGCGTCCGCATTCTTCACACACAACATCCGTAACCTCGTCCTCGATCTTCACGGTATCCAGTTCTTTTTCCGCCTTTTCCACTGCTTCTTCCAGATCCGGATAGAAATTGCGGATCACAGTCTTCCATTCTACCTTGCCTTCTGCAATCATATCAAGAAGTCCTTCCATATAAGCTGTGAAATTCACATCTACGATACTGCTGAAAGATTTTTTCATCATATTATTGACTACTTCTCCCAGCTCTGTCATGTACAGATTCCGGTTCTCCTTCGCAACATATCTTCTGGAAATGATTGTGGAGATTGTCGGAGCATAGGTACTTGGTCTTCCAATCCCCAACTCCTCCAGCGTCTTAACCAAAGCCGCTTCTGTAAAATGCGCAGGCGGCTGAGTGAAATGCTGCTTATAGTCAAACGATTCATGCGTAAGAACCGAGTTCTCATCCAGTCCTTTTACAAGGATATTGCTCCCTTCTTTCTCTTCATCGCTTTCCACATAAACCAGGCGGAAACCTTCAAATACCACCTTGGAAGCAGACACTGCAAAACGATAGTCACCTGCTCCGATCCGGATCGATGTCGTCTCATATCTGGCCGGCTGCATTCTGCTGGCAACAAACCGCTTCCAGATCAGCTGATACAGTCGGAACTGATCTCTGGACAGAGAGTCCTTCACCGATGCAGGGGTCCTGGTCACATCAGAAGGACGAATCGCCTCATGAGCATCCTGAATATTCTTCCCGTCTGATTTCTTCGTCTCTTCTACCTGTGTAACATACTGTTCTCCGTACACTTCACCGATGTATGCCTTCACACTTGCATCTGCTTCTTCTGAGATACGGGTAGAATCCGTACGCAGATACGTGATAAGGCCGGTCGTACCGCTGCCCTTGATATCCACGCCTTCGTATAACTGCTGTGCGATCCGCATGGTTTTAGATGTTGCAAAATTCAGGGCTTTGGAAGCTTCCTGCTGCAGGGTACTGGTGGTAAACGGAAGCGGTGCTTTCTTGATTCGCTCGCCCCGTTTCACGTCGGTCACTTCATAACGCACGCCATCCAATCCTGCTAGAATCTGATTCAGTTCTTCCTTGTTATGAATCACCATTTTCTCGTCTTTTGTCCCATAGAACTTCGCTGTAAGGGGCTTCTTCTCCCCCTTGACATTCAGGATCGCATCCAGCGTCCAGTACTCTTCCGGAATAAAGGAGTTGATTTCTTCCTCCCGGTCCGCAATGATACGAAGTGCCACAGACTGTACACGTCCTGCGCTCAGTCCCCGTTTCACCTTTGCCCAGAGAAGCGGACTGATCTTATATCCCACGATTCGATCCAGCACACGCCTTGCCTGCTGTGCATCCACAAGATCCATGTCGATCTCGCGCGCATTTTTCAAAGATGCTTTCACCGCACTCTTTGTGATCTCATTAAAACTGATCCGGTATACTTTCTTATCTTCAAGCTTCAATGCTTTCATCAAATGCCAGGAGATCGCCTCTCCTTCCCGGTCCGGGTCAGTTGCAAGATAAATCTTATCCGCTTTCTTTACTTCCTTTCGAAGATTTGCAAGAATTTCACCCTTTCCCCGAATGGTGATATATTTTGGTTCAAAATCATGTTCAATGTCAATCCCCATCTGACTCTTCGGTAAATCTCTTACATGCCCGTTAGACGCAACCACCACATAGTTGCTGCCAAGGAACTTCTTAATGGTTTTCACTTTTGTAGGTGATTCCACAATTACGAGATAACGTGCCATAATACTCCTCCATGCCTGTCACTGCAATCTATATTCGTCTGAAATAATAATTTTTCGACCGTTCTGATATGTACCCTTTTAATTCAAGCGAGAGCAGAATCCTTGATAATTCTTCCGGAGCAAGTCCGGTGAGCCTTCGGATCTCCTCTCTGCTTCTCGGGAACAAATCGCACTTACTATACACCAAATCCTCTTCAGTTTCAAGCATTATTTTATTTTTATGGTTATTTTGAGCCATTCCGTTTTTCTTATTTTTCGGAATCATGTGAAGTTGTTCACACAGTTCTTCCGGGTCAAGAAGGATTCCTGCCCCCTGATCTATGAGTCGGTGACAGCCTTTGCTGAGAGCACTGTCAGCGGGTCCGGGAAGTGCAAAAATATCTCTTCCCTGCTCCAATGCCATGTCCGCAGTAATCAGTGATCCGCTTTTTTCTTTTGCCTCCATCACGAGCACCACATCCGCAAGGCCGCTGATGAGACGGTTTCGCGCCGGAAAATGATTGGCAAGAGGCGGTGTACCGGGCGGATATTCCGACAGGATTCCTCCCTTCACAGACAAATCTGTATAGAGTCCTTTGTGCTCTCTTGGATAACACAAATCCACTCCGCATCCTAGTACGGCAAAGGTCTTACCGCCGGAAGATAACGCTCCTCTGTGTGCTGCCCCGTCGATTCCCAGTGCCATCCCACTGATGATCTGTGCGCCTGCCTCTGCCAGTATTTCCGAATACTGCAATGTCATCTTCTCGCCGTAGGCACTGCATCTTCTGGCACCTACGATTGCGACACTTGTTCGATTCTCCTCCGGGAGCTCACCTTTTACGTATAGCCCATATGGCATACCTGTAAGCTCCTTCAACCGTCCGGGATACCTGTCACTGTCCCACGCAAGGAAATGAATTCCTCTTTCTTCCAGTTTTTCCAGCTCTTCCTTCCAGTTCTTACTCTTCCTGCTTTCCATAAGGATCCGCTTTTCTTCCTCTGTGATTCCGGCCATGATGCGCTCTTTTTCACTGATTTCTTCTATATTATATAAAAATTCAGCAGATATTCCCCGATCCGCCCAATTCCGCTTTTTCCCAGGCCTAATTTCTGATATATTCGCCAGATAGTATTCCTGCCACAATTCTGTCATTTTTCTTCTCCTAACAACCCCAATATTTCTTATCCATCATCCTGTACCCGATCGCTTCTCCCAGATGTCCTTCTTCAACCACTTCCGATCCTTCCAGATCCGCGATCGTGCGTGCCACTTTCAGAATTTTGTAATAACTCCTTGCCGTCAGATGCAGCGCATCATATGCCTGTCGCATCAGGGATTCTCCCCGGCTGTCCAGGCGGCAGAACTGTTCTATTTCTTCTTTACGCATCTGCGAGTTTGTTGCAATTGGCAAGTCCTTAAACCGCTCTTTCTGTATTTTTCTCGCCTTTTCCACCTTTTTTCTCAGTTTTTCCGAAGTACATTCTTCCTGTTTTCCCACAAGTACATCATACTCCACCTTCGCCGCTTCCACACAGACATCCAGTCTGTCCAGAAACGGCTGGCTGATCTTTCCCAGATATTTCTGCACCTGTGACAGGGAGCAGGAGCATTTATCCAGATCCGGATAAAATCCGCAGGGACACGGATTCATCGCCGCCACCAACATAAAATCGGCCGGGAACGAATAAATCCCTTGATTTCTGGCGATATGGACGCATTTTTCCTCAAGGGGCTGTCGAAGTGCTTCCAGTGCCGTGCGTGAAAACTCCGGCAATTCATCCAAAAACAGCACACCTCCATGTGCCAGCGTCACTTCTCCCGGCGAAGGGATCATTCCTCCGCCGATCAGAGCTGCCCGGGTCACCGAATGATGAACCTCCCGAAAAGGACGCTTTGTAATCAGCGGATTCTCCCCTTCGATCTGTCCGGCAATACTATAAATCCTGGTGATTTCCAGACTTTCCTCTCTGGTCAGACCCGGCAGGATCGTCGGGATTCGTTTGGCAACCATCGTTTTTCCTGCCCCCGGAGGACCGATAAAAAGCAGATTATGATTTCCAGCTACAGCCACAAGCGCCGCCCTTTTCATGATCTCCTGTCCCTGAATGTCACTATAATCTATGTCCGCTTTTTGTACCTCATGAACAAAATCAGACGTAAAATCCGCTTCTGTGACTGCACAGTTGTGCCCTTTGGCCCACTCGCAGACCTCCGCCAGTGTCTTGACGCCCAGAATATGAATTCCCTGGATCAATACCGCCTCTTTCATGTTTTCTTCCGGTACAATGCAGAACCTGATTCCTCTTTCTTTTGCCTCCGCTACAATTGCGAGAATTCCTTCTGTCCTGCGAACACTTCCGTCCAATCCCAGTTCTCCAACCACCAGTGCATTCTTCAGCCTGTTTCCGGGCAGGATCTGAAGTGCCATGAGTACGCCAAGCGCAATCGGAAGGTCAAACGCTGTTCCTCTTTTTCTTACATTGGCAGGCGACAAATTCACGACCACCTTCCTCGCCGGGATCATAAACCCTGTATTTTTCAGAGCCGTTCGTACACGTTCTGCCGCCTCTTTCACCTCAGAAGCCAGGAAACCCACCATATGAAATACCGGAAGACCATTCCCCACATCTACCTCAACCTGAATCATTTCAACTTTGATTCCCTGAATCGATGCTGATAAAATTGTATAAAATCCCATGAAAATTCTCCTTTACCTGACGGTAAAAGTACAAAAATCTTTTCTGAAAATGTTGTGACGGATCGTCACTTTGATTTGCTAAAAGAAAACCGAAATCCTTTAGAAAATGTATCCCCATCATATCGGAAATCATCCGTTTTGTCAATGCCGGAAATCTTTTTTCGGAAATGCACGCTCAGATTTGTCCCCGCATACACTATAATAACTACTCTGTGAGGTGCTGCTTTTGAAGTCCTTTCCCCCACCTCTCACAGCCGAAGAAGAGGCCTGTTTTCTCCGCAAGTATGCAGAAGGTGACCAAAAGGCCCGGCACATTCTGATTGAACGGAATCTTCGTCTTGTTGCGCATGTCATGAAAAAATATCAATATCTGGAAGATGATCCGGAGGATTTGATCTCAGTTGGGACGATCGGCCTTATCAAGGCCGTATCAACATTTAATCCTCAAAAAAACGCACGGCTGGCCACTTATGCCTGCAGATGTATCCAAAACGAGATCCTGATGCTGCTTCGTAGCAAGCGCAAGACCAATCGTGAAATTTCTCTTTACGAACCAGTGGGCACGGATCGTGAAGGCAACGAGATCCGGATCTATGACATTCTGGAATCCAGAGAAGAAGATGCATGCTCACGGATTTCGGAAAAAAATGACATTCAGCTTCTCTACAGTAAACTGGAATCCGCTCTCACTTCCCGGGAACAGCTGGTTCTGAAGATGCGATATGGTCTATACAATCATGAAGAATACACCCAGCGTGAGATTGCTGAACGGCTCGGTATTTCGCGTTCTTACGTTTCCCGTATTGAGAAGGGCGCAATTGAAAAACTCCGTCCTTATTTCTGATTATATTCAGATACAAAAAGGAGGACCGAAGTCCTCCTGATACATAGCTTCTCTTATGCTTCCCCATTCATTTCCATTTCTTTTCGCCTTAAAATATCATATGGTTCGGCATCACCGGTCAGCTTGACATACAATACCTGTTTCGGATGCGGTGCACTTTCCTGCTCCACTCCTTCTTCATTTACAATACGCTCTACGGTCACTTCCAGATTCCTTCCATCCGGCTTCATGATTTCAATCTCTTCTCCAACACTGAACTTATTTCTCTGTTCGATCCGTACCATGCCGTCACGTACTTCCCCTGCCATTCCAAGATACGTGTAATCGCGCAGATAGGTGTTACTGTCATAAATCTGTGATTCATCCCCGGGTTTACCGAAGAAGAAGCCTGTCGTAAACTGTCTGTATGTGCATCCCACGATCTGTTCCAGATACCAGGGCATGTTCTTCCGGTAAAGCTCCGGATCTTTCTGGTAATCATCGATCGCCTTACGGTAAGTCCTTGCCACTGTCGCCACATAGAGAGCCGTCTTCATTCGTCCCTCGATCTTGAAGCTGTCAATTCCCGCATCGATCAGTTCCGGTATATGCTCGATCATGCAGAGATCCTTAGAATTAAAAATATAAGTTCCCCGCTCGTTCTCGTATACCGGCAGATACTCTCCCGGCCTTGTCTCCTCCACGACCGCATATTTCCATCTGCACGGGTGCGTACAGGCACCGTGGTTGGCGTCTCGCCCGGTAAAATAATTACTGAGCAGGCATCTTCCGGAATAGGAAATACACATCGCTCCGTGCACAAAGGTCTCGATCTCAAGATCATCCGGAATATGACTTCGGATCTCTTTGATCTCCCGAAGCGACAGTTCCCGGGCTGAAACCACACGGCTTGCCCCCTGCTTGTGCCAGAACAGATAGGTTCCGTAATTCGTATTATTTGCCTGCGTGCTGATGTGGCGTTCAATCTCCGGGCATACCTCTTTTGCAATCTCAAATACTCCCGGATCGGCAATGATCAGTGCATCCGGCCTGATGTCCCGAAGCTCCTCAAAATAAGCACGCACACCATCCAGATCATAATTATGAGCCAGAATATTTGCCGTTACATACACTTTCACGCCATGTTCATGAGCGAAAGCGATTCCTTCTCTCATTTCATCCATGGAGAAATTCTTCGCTTTTGCACGAAGTCCGAATGCTTCTCCGCCGATATAAACGGCGTCTGCACCGAAAATAACTGCTGTTTTTAAAACTTCCAGGCTGCTTGCCGGAATCAATAATTCAGGATGTCGTGCCATCTGCTTCTACCTCCCTTTATTTCTTTTCACGCTGACTGCCGTTCCGTCCCCGAGCGGGATGATCGAAGTCTCCAGGTCCGGGTGATGCTTCAGCGTATACAAATACTCCCGCATTCTGCTGTGTATCGTGCGATCCCGTCTTTCCACCGCGAAACGGGACTCAATGATATTCCCGTCCTGGAGCACATTGTCTGAAACCAGAACGCCATCCGGCTCCAGAATTCGGAGCACTTCCGGGAGATATGCAATATACTGCCCCTTCGCGGCATCCATAAAAATAAAATCATATGGCCCACTCAGCTCTGTCAGCACTTCCATGGCATCTCCCTCGATCAGAGTGATCTTCTGTTCCTTCCCCGCTCTTTTGAAATTCTCCCGGGCAATGGGAATTCTTTTCTCATAATTTTCTATCGTAGTAATTGTACATTCTTCAGGAGCATATTCGCTCATCAGCAGCGCCGAGAAGCCGACCGCTGTTCCCACTTCCAGGATCCTCGTGGGACGTTTGATCGCAAGGAGCACCTTCAGAAAACTCTGCATCTCCTTGCGTATGATCGGCACACTATCTCGCAAAGCCGCCTGTTCGATCTCTTCCAGGATCTCGCTGTTCTCCTGTTCCAGAGAATGTAAGTATGTCACCAGACGTTCTTCAACTATCATGTGGTTCCTCACTTCCTGTATTGCACATCACCGATATCCTGTCCATACAGCTGTATACGCATTCATACAGATGCCCCGCAACACCTGCGGGGCACATGAATCCTTCTATACATCCATAATGATCGGTAGGATCATCGGTTTTCTCTTCGTTCTCTTCCAGATAAAATCATTCATCGTATCGCGGATCACAAGCTTGATCTTGCTCCAGTCCGCGTGGCGGCTCATCAGGCACCGCTCCACCGCATCCGTAAGCACACATCTCGCCTCTTCCATCAGGCCTTCCGATTCACGCACATAGACAAAGCCGCGGGAAACGATATCCGGACCTGCCAGGAGCTGATTGGTACCTTTTTCCAGAGTGAGAACAACGATCAGAATACCGTCCTCCGCCAGATGCTGACGATCCCTTAAAACAATATTACCGACATCGCCTACACCAAGACCATCCACAAGAATCTCTCCTGTATGAACTTTATCTACGATCTCGGCGCTGTTCTCATCCAGAGCAAGCACATCGCCCGACTTCAGGATAAATACATTCTCTTTCGGAATTCCCAGAGATTTTGCAAGATTCGCATTCGCTTTCAAATGCCGGTATTCTCCATGCACCGGAATGGCATATTTCGGTTTCACAAGGGAATAGATCAGCTTCAATTCCTCCTGACACGCATGACCGGAAACATGTGCATCCTGGAAAATAACGTCTGCCCCTTTGGCAGAGAGTTCATTGATCACATGGGAAACCGCTTTTTCATTTCCCGGGATCGGATTCGAACTGAAAATGATCGTATCGCCCGGCATAATGGTAATCTTCTTATGAATATCCGCCGACATTCTGGACAGTGCCGCCATGGATTCTCCCTGGCTTCCGGTTGTGATGATCGTCGTCTTCTCCGGCGGATAATTCCGGAGCTGATCCACCTCGATCAGCGTGTTGTCCGGTACATTCAGATATCCAAGTTCAGACGCTACGGAAATGATATTGACCATGCTGCGTCCTTCAACCACAACTTTTCTTCCAAATTTGTAGGAAGAATTGATAATCTGCTGAACACGATCCACATTCGACGCAAAGGTCGCAATGATGATACGGCTGTTCGTATGCTCCGCAAAAATACGGTCGAATGTTGCTCCCACAGTACGTTCAGACTGGGTAAATCCCGGTCGTTCTGCATTGGTACTGTCCGACATGAGGGCTAGTACTCCCTTCTTTCCGATCTCCGCAAACCGCTGAAGATCGATCGCGTCGCCAAATACCGGGGTGTAGTCCACTTTAAAGTCTCCCGTATGCACCACAATACCTGCCGGTGAATAAATGGCAAGTGCAGATGCATCCTGAATACTGTGATTTGTCTTGATAAATTCAATACGGAACTGCCCAAGATTGATAGACTGTCCGTGGCGCACCACTTTTCTTCTGGTGGAGCGAAGCAGATTATGCTCTGCCAGCTTTTTCTCAATGATTCCCATGGTCAGCTTCGTAGTATAAATCGGGAGATTAATCTCCTTAAGCACATAAGAAAGAGCTCCAATATGGTCTTCATGCCCATGGGTAATTACAAAGCCTTTTAATTTTTCAACATTATTCTTAAGATAAGAAATATCCGGAATTACCAGGTCGATTCCCAGCATATCATCTTCCGGAAATGAAAGACCGCAATCCACAACAATAATACTGTCTTCATATTCAAAGGCAGTAATGTTCATTCCGATTTTTTCCAGACCTCCCAGCGGAATGATTTTCAATTTAGAATTGTTCGTTCGTTTCAACGTCACACCTCCATATATTTTTATGTATCGTCCGTACATCCATATCGTAAAATAAAGAGTCTACGCCCCGGTTCCCGGCGCGCGGTGTGCTGCTACATCTCGATATCCACATCTTCCAGTAATTCTTCAAACACTTTCAATACAGCCTCGAGTTCCACTTCATCTTCTGTGATCTCGTAGAGACTGTCCTCATCTTCAGGCGCACTGGTGTCCTTAAGGATGAGACATTCCGCGTCGTCCTCCTCAGAATCTGCAACCAGAAGATACGTATTCCCATTCAGCTTCGTCTGCTCAAGAATATAAAATTCTACCTGTTCTCCACTATCTTCATAAGTAAAAACCAGTTTTTCACTACTCATACAATTCGTCTCCCTCGTCCGGGTTCTGCTTCATCGCAAGCGAATCCAAAAATCCCTGCAATATAAAAACAGCCGCAATCTGATCCACGTACTGCTTGCGGTTCTCTCTTCTTATCCCTGTTTCAATTAACGTCCGCTCTGCTGATGCCGTGGTCAGACGCTCGTCCCACATCACGACCTCAAGGCCGGTCCGCCGACGAAGCATCTCACCAAATTCCAACGCTTTCTCTGCCCGTTCTCCGATATCATTGTTCATATGTTTTGGCAGACCAAGCACAAACTTCTCTACTTCATATTCTTTTGCAAGTGCTTCAATTCTTGCCAGTGTCTGTCTGAGCTTGTTCTCCGACTTGCGCACAATCGTCTCTACGGCCTGGGCTGTAATCCCCAGCGGGTCACTTACCGCCACTCCCACAGTCTTCGTACCGTAATCCAATCCCATAATCCGCATAATCTGAATCATCCTATAACTCGTTCTTAATATATGCCTTCAGCAGTTCTTCTACGATCTCATCCCGTTCCACCTTCATCACAAGGCTTCTTGCACCATTGTAGCTGGTGATGTATGTAGGATCACCTGACATAATGTATCCTACGATCTGATTCACTGGATTATATCCTTTCTCCACTAAAGCATTATATACAATCTCAAGGATATCTTTTGCCTGAATCTGTGGTCCGGCCTCCACCTGAAAAAATTGTGTATTCGATAAATTCTTCATCTTACGACCTCCAATACTTCAATACCCATTCTAATATAATCTGTAATAAAATTCAATGAGTAATTTGTGAAATATCCACAATTTTAATTTTCTTTATCTGATTAGTCCAGCTTTCCTCTCCGTCTTCGGTACAAGGCACAGAAATCCTGAGATATTCCCTGGTATGTCCGGTCACCATCTTCCGTCCTTCTTTTTCAGTCACCTCTTCAAAAAGGACTTCTACTTCCTTACCAACCCACTGCTTTTCATACTCTGCCTGTTTTCTTTCATTCATTTCCTGCAAAATAGCACTTCTTCCGGCCTTCTCCTGCTCTGTAATCTGGCCTTTCATCTCCGCTGCTTTTGTCCCACGGCGTTTCGAATACTTAAATATATGCGTTTCATAAAAATCCACCTTATCCACAAAACGTCTGGATTCCTCAAATTCTTCTTCTGTCTCTCCCGGGAATCCGGTAATCACATCGGTAGTAAGAGCCGGATTATCAAAATATTTCCGAAGGATCCTGCATTTCTCATAGTATTCCTCCGCACTATACCGGCGGTTCATCCGCTTCAGCGTCGCATTGCATCCGCTCTGGAGCGACAGATGAAAATGCGGGCAGATCTTCTTGAGTTTCGACAGTTCAGACGCAAATTCTTCTGTGATGATCCGCGGTTCCAGAGATCCGAGCCGGATCCTTACAATACCTTCCACTTCATGGACCGCCCGAATCAGTGAGAGCAGGTCTTCCTGCTGCTTCCCATTTTCATCCTTAAGATCCACACCATAGGAGCTGAGATGAATTCCGGTCAGCACCACCTCACGATATCCGTTTGCGGCCAGTGTCTCTACCTCCCGCACAACCTCTTCCTTTTTTCTGCTCCTTACTCTTCCCCGTGCATACGGGATAATGCAGTACGTACAAAACTGATTACAGCCATCCTGCACTTTCAGATAGGCTCTTGTATGCTCTGCCGTCCTTGTGAGGGACAGTTCTTCGTACTTTGCAGTATGGTTGATATCGATTACTTCAATCTGCTGATGCTTCTCTTTTTGTGCAAAATAGGCATCCAGGATCCCGATCAGCTCCTGTTTCTTATTATTCCCAATGACAATATCAATATTCTCATCCTTTTCCCCTGCATCGGTCCTTGCCTGCACATAACAGCCCGCAGCCACGATCACCGCATCCGGATTCTGCTTTCTGGCACGATGGATCATCTGTCTGGATTTCCGGTCTGCAATATTCGTAACCGAACAGGTATTAATGATATAAATATCCGCCTCATCCTGGAACGGGACAATCTGATATCCGTTCTTCTCAAGAAGTTCCTGCATTGCTTCCGTCTCATAGGCATTTACTTTACACCCCAAATTGTGTAACGCTGCTTTTCTCATCACATTTCCCACCTTCAAATTCTATAAGATTTTACAAAAAGATATCGTTTTCTTTGGCATTTTATTCCTTGACAATTCTCTATACAAACTATAATATATCTATATAAATTCAAAACAAGGAGGAACTTTCACATGAAAACAGTACAGATTTCTTTAAACTCAATTGATAAAGTAAAATCTTTCGTAAATGAAATCACAAAGTTTGATTATGATTTTGATCTTGTATCTGGAAGATACGTTATCGATGCTAAATCTATCATGGGTATCTTTAGTCTGGATCTTTCAAAACCGATTGATCTCAACATTCACGCTGACAGTGAAGAAGTCGATCACATTCTTGAAATCCTGAACCCATATTTAGTTTAATATTTAGTTAAAAATAAGATGAAGGTTTCTCGGAGCCTTCATCTTATTTTTTAGGCTTTGTTTCCTTTATTTTACGATAATCGTCTCTACCGAACGAATTGCTTCGTCAAAAAGCTGATCAATCTTTTCCGCCAGTTTTTCTTCCGATTTTCTGATCACTTCCACATTTGGTTTTGTTACCGGATGTTTTGCTACAAAAATGGTACAGCAGTCTTCATACGGAAGGATCGAGGTCTCATAGGTGTTGATCTTCTCTGCCACTTCCACGATTTCCTGCTTATCAAAACCAATCAGCGGACGATATACCGGAAGAGTGCAGACATCATTTGTAGCCGCAAGGCTCTGCATCGTCTGACTCGCCACCTGTCCGATGCTCTCTCCTGTAATCAGTCCCAGACAGTCATCCTGTTTTGCGAAATGCTCTGCGATCCGCATCATATATCTTCTCATAATAATAGTAAGCTCGTCATGCGGACATTTCTCATAAATATAGAGCTGGATATCGGTGAAATTCACCACATGAAGCTTGATCGGTCCTGTATACTTTGAGACAAGCTTCGCCAGATCGACCACCTTCTGTTTTGCGCGCTCACTGGTATACGGCGGTGCATGGAAATAAGTCGCCTCAAGTCCGACTCCTCTCTTGGAGATCATATACCCTGCCACCGGGCTGTCAATTCCTCCTGAAAGGAGAAGCATGGCTTTGCCGTTCGTACCGACCGGCATGCCTCCCGGTCCCGGAATAATTTCCGAATAAATATAGATTTCCTCGCGGACTTCTACTCGGAGAAGAACGTCCGGCTTGTGAACATCCACGCGAATTTCCGGAAAAGCATCCAGAATCGCTTCTCCAAGGTCACAATTGATCTCCATCGATTTTTTCGGATAAGTCTTCTTTGCTCTTCTGGACTCGACTTTAAATGTGATATTTTTATCCGGATACATTTCGTCCATATATGCAACCACATCTTTTTTCAATTCATCAAATCCACGGTCAGATACCCGGACTACCGGACAGATTCCCACAATTCCGAACACTCTCTGAAGTGCTTCCGTCACTTCGTCGGAATCATAGTATCCTTCACAGTCCACATAGACACGGGCCTGTGACTTGTATACGTGGAAGTCTCCTTCTACATCTTTCAAAACGAATTTTACCTGACGCACCAACGCATCTTCGAACATATACCGGTTCTTTCCCTTGATTCCAATCTCTCCATATTTTATCAAATAAGTCTGAAACTTCATACTTTCCTCCTAATGGCGTGTGTACTTTCTTAACATCGGCACACAATTGTATAATGTCTGCAATGTATAATCAATCTCTTCTTCCGTTGTAAATTCTGACATACTGAAGCGAACTGTGGAATCAAGATATTCTTTACCTGTACCGATTCCTCTTAACACTCCGCTCACAGACGGGTGATTCGATGAGCATGCAGAACCGGATGATACATAAATTCCTTTGCTCTCCAGTGTGTGCAGCAGAACCTCACTCCGGATCCCTGCAATTCCCACACTGATGATATGCGGTGCGCTCGTCTCATCGGTAAGTCCATGAACCTTTGTATGTTCGATCTGGCTGACACCTTCTATAAATTTCTGCTTCAGCCACCTCATATGCGCCACTTTTTCGTCCAGTCCCGTATAAATCTCTTTTGCTGCCTGCGCGATTCCGGCAATACCCGGAACATTTTCCGTACCGGATCGCATATTCTTCTGCTGTTCTCCTCCAAAAATGATCGGTCTTACTTTTGCCCTTTCATTGATATAGAGGAATCCGATCCCCTTCGGGCCGTGAATCTTATGTCCGCTTACCGAGAACATGTCGATTCCCATTTTCTTCGGATAGATCCTGTATTTTCCAAAGCCCTGCACGGCATCCACATGAAACAGAATATTCCGGTTATAGGACTTCACGATTCCTGCTGCTTCCGCGATCGGTTGTACGGATCCGATTTCATTATTTACATACATGATTGATACCAGGATCGTCTCCGGACAGAGTGCTTCTTTCAAGGCATCCAAACGCACCCGCCCGTACATATCAACCGGAAGGTATGTGACCCGGTACCCTTCCTCTTCTTCCAGATATTTCATCGTATTCAAAATAGCAGGATGCTCGATCGCCGTCGTGATCAGATGCTTTCCGGCGCGATGATTTGCACGCGCGCCTCCGATCAGTGCCAGATTGTCACTTTCTGTTCCACCGGATGTAAAGAATATTTCCTTCTCCTGCACTTTCATCAGCCTTGCCAGCGTTTCCCTTGCGCCCCAGACATATTTTTCCGCCTCCACGCCTTTTTTATGCATGGAAGATGGATTGCCGTAATCCTCACACATCGTTTTCGCAACGATATCCCTGACACTGTCATATGCTCTGGTCGTAGCTGAATTATCCAGATAAACTTCCATTTTTATCGTCTCCTAACTTCTTCCTCACTATATCTTATGCCGGTTCTGCTTTCCTGCCATCTGTCTCTTCTGAATGAAATCCTACTGCTGCTCTTCCAGTTCAAACATCAGCACAGAAAGAATCGCTAGTCCCGCTGTCTCGGTCCTCAGAATCCGCCTTCCAAGGGTGATCTCTTTTGCACCACTGCGGATGGCTGCTTCCACTTCCTCCTGTTCAAAACCACCTTCCGGCCCGATAAAGATTCCAACAGACTGCCCTCTTTTGATGGAACGAATGATCCGTTTTGTCTCCTCCATCCCTTTGGCAAGCTCATACGGAATCAGCACCACATCCAGCTCTGCGGCCTTCTTAAGAGCCTCGCTGTACGAAAGCGGCATCTCCACTTCCGGGATCCGGCTTCTACCGGCCTGCTTTGCGGCGCTCTCGGCAATGCTGTTCCAGCGTTCCACTTTTCTTGCAGCTTTCTTCTCATCCAGCTTCACGACAGAACGCTTCGTTGCGACCGGAATGATCTTCACCGCTCCGAGTTCCACCGCTTTCTGAACGATCAGCTCCATCTTGTCTCCCTTGGGAAGTCCCTGAAACAGATACAATTCATTGCTAAGCTCTGTATCCGCCTCCATTTTTTCCAGGATACGAAGTGTAGCCCTTCCTTCCTCGTAAGATACCACTTCACAGACGTATTTGAGATTATTCCCATCACTGATCCCGGCCTGTTCGCCCGGTTTCATCCGAAGGACATTCTTCATGTGATTAACATCCTGCCCTTCCACATAGATATACGGTTCTTCCACCTGCGAAGGTGTCACAAAAAAATGATGCATCACTCACTCATCCCATCTAATTCTTACGTGCAGTTACGGAAACCCATTCTCCCTGATAGTTCACCTCAAGGACCTCAAGTCCCGCTGCTTTCACAGCATTCACTACCGTTTCTTCTTTGTCATCAATAATTCCGCTGGTGATATAGATTCCGCCCGGTTTTAACTGATTCACAATAACCGGAGTAAGCGGCACCAGCACATCCGCAAGGATATTGGCTGCAACAATGTCATATTTCTCATAACCCACTTTATCCTGCACCGCTTTATCATCAATGATATTACCGATCATCACCTCATAGCGATCTTCGGTGATCCCATTTACCTGCATGTTCTCACGGGTCGCATCGATGGCACACGGATCCAGATCGGTTCCGACGGAATATTCGGCTCCGAACATCAATGCAAGCATCCCCAGAATACCGCTGCCGCATCCCACATCCAGAATCCGTGTATGCTCCGTGGTATACTTGCGGATCTGCCGGATACAGAGCTGCGTGGTCTCATGCATACCGGTGCCAAACGCAGTGCCCGGATCGATGTGTACAATCATCTTATTCTCATCTTCAGGCTTCACATTCTCCCAGGACGGGATGATCAAAATATCATCTACGTAGAACTGATGGAAATATTTCTTCCAGTTATTGACCCAGTCCACATCTTCCGTCTGCGACTCCTCAATCGATCCGCTTCCCACCTCGATATACGCACGCATATCCTCAAGTTCAGCGCGAACCTTTGCAAGTACCGCTTCCTTGTCATCCTCTTCTTCCAGATAGAAGCTGATATAGGCAACTCCGTCATCCACGCCGGTCTCCGGAAGAATATCCACAAACATCTGCTCTTTTTCTCTCTGACTCATCGGAATATTATCTTCGATCTCAATGCCCTGGATTCCCAGATCCATGAGCATACTGCTGACAAGATCCTCCGCTTCCGTCGTTGTCTCTATTCTGAATTTATTCCATTTCATACCATGATCTCCTTGATCCGATTTTTATAATTCCAGTATCATATTAGTATAACAAGTCCTGTCCGAAAGCGCAAGTACTCCTAATTCTTACCAAGCAGATAATCGATGAACTGCTGCGCCGTTCTTCCGCTCAGGCCACCGTGATTCAGTTCCCATTTATTTGCTTCCAGCAGGAGCTGATCTTCCGGCATCGTAAGCCCGTTTCGTTCCGCCAGTGTTTTGACAATTTTCTGGAATTCTTTCTTATCCGGCTTTCCAAAATAAATGGTAACACCAAATCTTGCCACCAGTGAGAGTTTTTCCTGCACCGTATCGTTGGTGTGCAGTTCTTCATCGCGGTCTGCCTTATCCTTGAAAGTCTCACGGATCAGGTGTCTGCGGTTGGAGGTCGCATAGATCAGAATATTGTCCGGCTTCTTTTCCAGTCCGCCCTCGATCACTGCTTTCAAATATTTATACTCAATTTCAAATTCTTCGAAAGAGAGATCATCCATATAGATGATAAATTTGTAATTGCGGTTCTTGATCTGCGCGATCACATCATTCAGATCCTGGAACTGATGTTTATAAACCTCAATCATTCTCAATCCCCTGTCATAATACTGGTTTAGGATTGCCTTGATCGAAGAGGATTTTCCTGTCCCTGCATCTCCGAACAGCAGACAGTTGTTCGCGCGTCTTCCGCTTACAAATGCCTCCGTATTGTCGATGAGCTTCTGCTTTGCCATGTCGTATCCCACCAGATCGTCCAGATGAACATGGGCGATGTTAGTGATCGGCACGATCTGCACACCGTCTTCATCGTGCTCCACGCGGAACGCCTTATGAAGTCCAAGCTTGCCCACTCCGAATTCTTTGTAAAATCCGGTGATGATCCGCTTGAATTCTTCCGCGGATCCTGCCTGTCCAAGTGCCCTTGCAAGATCGCAGATGCGGTCGCGGATCCTCTTATTAAAGACTTTTCCGTGCCCGTTTGTGTGATGATAATCCTCGATCATGTAAATACAGGTAGTCCCAATCTCCTTCTCCATCCGGTGAAGGTCATAATCAAACAATTCTTTGAAAATTTCAAAATCATGAAGTGCTGCCTCATTGACACTTCCTTCGATCTCACCTACGATCTCGCATGCAGTACTGTACGCATTCTCACTGTTTGCCAGCAGTAAAGTGAGAAAATTATGCCACAGATTTCCTTCAAATCCGTAACAGCTCGCCAGTTCGATCATTTCATTCAGGCATTCATATAAAAGTCCCTTCAGATCTTCTTTATTATAATACTCATTATCTGCATTTTCGATCAAAAATGTCATATCACGCAGCAGATCTTCATGTTCCATATAGCGATATAATACCAGTTCGTTCGTTCTCATTTCATTTGTCCTTTCCCATTGCAAATGTCAAAGCATATGTCTGTTCTGAATCTAGTAATTGCCGAGAATTTTCAGATTCAGCGCCTCTTCTCTCAAACCGCGGATCGCATTTTTGACGGCCGCGTCCGCAAGATTTCCCTCAAAATCAACGAAGAAGCGGTATTCAAAGCTTCTTCCTTCGATCGGGCGTGATTCAATCTTGGTCATATTCAAGTCGTTGTAAATAAAATGTGAAAGCAGGTGATACAAGGATCCGCTTTCGTGCGGAACTTCCATGCAGATGCTGATTTTTGAGGCATGTTTCAAAAATACCTTCTGGTTCGTAATGACAATAAATCTCGTCGAATTATCGGATTCTGCATTGATGTCCTGCTCCAGGATCTCCAGGCCGTAAAGCTTTGCCGCATATTCACTGCACACAGCCGCCTGCTCCGGATTCTTCTCCTCCAGCACCTTCTTCGCCGCAACCGCCGTATTCGCGACACTGATCTGCTCCCAGTCCCCGTAATTATCCAGGAATCTGGCGCTCTGCATCAGTCCCTGCGGATGGGAATATACTCTCTTGATCTGGGAAATCTTCACACCCGGAAGACCGGCAAGCTGATGGCGGACCGGAAGGATGACTTCACCGACAATATAATTTTCAAATTCTACCAGGAGATCATAGACCTGATCCACCGCGCCTGCTGTCGAATTTTCAATCGGGAGCACCGCATAATCCGCCGTTCCTTCTTCGATCGCTACCATTGCATCCCGGAACGTCGGCACATGGAAATTCTTCTGACCTGATCCGAAGAATTTCTCCATGGCAGCCTGACTATAGGCGCCCTCAACGCCCTGAAACACCACACGGGCCCCTTCCACATTCAGCTCATCCAGTTCAATAAAAGGAAGTCTTCCAAGGACGCCTTCCTGGGACAACTTCTGATACTGGAGTTTCCGGCTCATGGACATCAGCTGCTCAAACAGTTCTCTGATTCCCTTTTTATTAAAATCATTCGTCGCCATTGCAGATACGGACGCCAGCTTCTCATTCTCGCGTGTGCGGTCCAGCACCTTTTTTCCATTTTTTATCTTATAATCCGCCACTTGTCCGCATATTTCCATACGTTTCTCGTAGAGCTCCGTAATCTGGGTATCGATCTCATCCAGTTTCTGCCTCATCTCCAGTAATGTTTCCATAATGGATTCTCTCCTTATCTGTACGTTCTTTCTTCTATCATTCGCTCGTTCTTTCGGCATTCATTGCCTGCGGTGACATTATATACTATTTTTTTTATAAAATCCAGTTCTTTATTCCTCTTCCTTTGGCTGAATATCCAAATCAGAGCGAACTGCCGGAAAACCAAAAGATAAAATCCTTATTGAAATGTGGTCTGTTTTATTATATGATAGTGAAGAATAAAGATTAATTCCAGAAGACCTGTCGTCATTCTGGCAAAAATAAAGGAGGTTTCCTACATGAGACATTTAATGAGTCCATTAGATTTTTCTGTCGAAGAACTTGACAAACTCATGGATCTCGCGAACGACATCGAGGCAAATCCAAAGAAATACGCACATGCATGCGACGGCAAAAAGCTTGCTACTTTATTCTATGAACCAAGCACCCGTACCCGCCTCAGCCATGAAGCTGCAATGCTGAATCTTGGGGGCAGCATCATGGGATTTTCTTCAGCAGCATCCAGTTCTGCTGCAAAAGGCGAAAGTGTTTCTGACACGATCCGCATGATTTCCTGCTACGCTGATATTTGTGCGATCCGGCATCCGAAGGAGGGGGCTCCGATGGTTGCCTGCCAGCATGCTACCATTCCTGTCATCAACGCAGGTGACGGCGGACATCAGCATCCGACCCAGACTTTAACCGACCTGCTTACGATCCGTTCTCTGAAAGGACGATTGAACCACTTGAAAATCGGTCTCTGTGGTGACTTAAAATTCGGCCGTACCGTTCATTCTCTTATCAATGCCCTTGCCCGCTACGATGATATTGAATTTGTACTGATTTCACCAGAAGAACTTCGTCTTCCGGATTATGTAAGACATGACGTTCTGGATAAACAGAACATTCCATATACTGAGGTAGTTCGTCTTGAAGAGGCGCTTCCTGACCTCGATCTTCTCTATATGACACGTGTACAGAAAGAACGTTTCTTTAACGAAGAAGATTATGTCCGTATGAAGGATTTCTATATTCTCGACAAAGCCAAAATGGAACTCGCACCGCCGGATATGCTGGTGCTTCATCCGCTTCCAAGGGTAAATGAGATCTCTGTCGAAGTAGATGAGGATCCAAGAGCTGCTTATTTCAAGCAGGTACAGTATGGTGTCTATATCCGAATGGCCCTCATTCTGACACTGCTTGATATCCATGTGGATTAGGAGGTAACTGACTATGGTAAAGAATACATTGAATATCGGTAAGATTTCGGAAGGTTTTGTTCTTGATCACATTGAAGCCGGAAAGAGCATGGATATTTACAAATATCTGAAGCTGGATAAGCTGGACTGCTGTGTAGCTATCATCAAGAACGCCAAGAGCAACAAGATGGGTAAGAAGGACATCATCAAAATCGAATGTCCGATCGACATCATCGACCTGGATATCCTCGGATTCATCGATCACAACATTACGATCAATATCATTGAAAATGAAGAAATCGTCGACAAAAAGGCGCTGACGCTTCCGAAAGAGATCAAAAATGTGATCAAATGCAAGAATCCACGCTGTATCACTTCCATCGAACAGGAGCTGGATCATATCTTCGTCCTGACCGATCCGGAAAATGAAGTGTACCGGTGCAAATACTGCGAAGAAAAATATGACAGACAGAAAAGGAGAAAACATTAATTCTGTAAAATAACGTAAGGAAAATAAACAACCTTTAATAGGGAGAGATATTACTCAAAAGAGTGATACCTCTCCCTATACTATTTTGTTGCAATTAGCTTTTTTGTCGGGTTTCATCCCAAGGGAATACTTACGATATTTCTTCTTTTCCGCCTTTGCATCCAGTCCAACTTTTCGCAGTATAGCATGAATTTCTTCTTCTCCAATCAGGTTCCGAATAGATGCCAGCATCTTCAAGTTCTCATAGCCAGAATACCGGTCCAGAAAAGTAGGGTTTTCCAGAAGGAATCCAATGCTATCTGTAAATTCTAATTCTTTTCCCAATTTTGTTTCGAATTTATTTAATTGACAGATTTATTCAAATATTTTGGGGGAATTTTCAGGAGAGAAAAGAAGAAAAGAAAATTGTGTTTTGGGGATATTATGTAGTCAGCACAATTTTATTTTGGAATTTTCATTTTTGAACCTCCTTTCCTCTTTCAAATCTAAATTTCCCTGGTTTTTCCCCTAGCAATCGTATAGCCAACTCCAGACTTTCTTCTATCAGTCCCTTTGATGTTGACTTTATCAGAAAATCCATCGGATAACAAATCCAGAGAATTCCCGCTTCCCAGATATTCTTTTAATTCTTCGCCAGTATGCCATGTTTTCACATACATCAAGTTGTTATGAGTTGCTGCATATTCCTTGATTACCTTTTGAATAAAACCACAAATCTCAAACCCATCATCACATATTCCGATATCGTACATTTTACTCCACTCCAGTATCATACTCCTATATTTACTTTATAAAAGAAAAAAGTGACTAACAATAGCCACCTTTCCTCTCCGCTACATTATACATAACTATGACAAACCATAAATAAAAATTCAGTATAAACAGGCAAGCAAAACGATAAGCCGGGTTATGTCGTTGGACGTTCATCTATCCAGACCTGCTGTCGCCAGCAGGTTCAAGCGACCTACCTAAAACGTGACGGGCCGCCACATCGTTTTGATTCGGTCTTGCTTCGGATGGGGTTTACATGTGCCCCTTCTGTTACCAGACGGGCGGTAGTCTCTTACACTGCCTTTCCACCCTTACCTGTCATATGACAGGCGGTTTATTTCTGTTGCACTTTCCTTGGAGTCACCTCCACCGGACGTTATCCGGCATCCTGCCCTGTGAAGCCCGGACTTTCCTCACCTGCGACCTTTCGGCACCTGCAGCCGCGAACGTCTGTCTTACTTGCCTCAAACACTCTAACACATTTTTTCTATCTTGTAAAGTCTAAAGTCCCTCGTCAACGATCAGATCCTTTCCGTCGGCCGCTGTCGTCGCGAGCTGGTCACACCGCTCATTCTGGGGATGGCCGTCATGACCTTTCACCCAGATAAACTGAACCTGATGCGGCTTTTTCGCCTCCAGAAGGCGTTTCCAGAGGTCCACATTCTTGACCGGTTCGTTCTTCCCGCGCTTCCATCCTTTGCGGATCCATCCTTCGATCCAGTGCTGGTTGAATGCGTTGACCACATACTGAGAATCCGAATATAATTCGACCTCACATGGCCGGTTCAGGGTCTCCAGTCCGGCGATCACCGCCATCAGCTCCATCCGGTTATTGGTCGTCTTCACATATCCCTGCGACAATTCCTTTACATGGAGCTGCCCTTTGGTATCTACATATTCCAGAACCGTCCCGTATCCCCCCGGTCCGTCCGGATTCCCCCTTGCAGCGCCATCGGTATATATCCTTACTTTCATCTGCTACTCCTTAATATCGTCATGTTCTCCCAGTACGACTTCGGTCGCATAAACGATCTCCGGGAGAATGTATTCCAGACATTCCTTGATGATCTTCGGACTTCCCGGAAGATTCACGATCAACGTATGGTTCCGGATTCCGGCAACTCCCCTGGTCAGCATGGCGCGCTTTCTCGTTCTCTCCATATACAGCCGCATCGCTTCTGCCATGCCCGGTATTTCTTTGTCCAGGATCGACTTCGTCGCCTCCGGTGTCCAGTCTTCATCCCTGCACCCGATTCCTCCGATAGTCAATACCAGATCGGCGATTTCCGCATCAGCGATCCTTGCAAGCACCTTCCGGATCACCTCTTTGTCATTCGGAACCGGCTGAATCAGTTCCGTCCGGAAGCTGACCTGCCCCAGCATCCTTTTGACGATCGGCGCACAATCATCCTCTTTTAATTTCTGGTAAATCAATGTATCTACTGAAACAATTGCTGCTTTCATTTATACTCTCCTCTTTTCTTCTCCTTACGTACAGTCAAAGCCGATACCTGTAAAAAACGGTACCGGCATATTTGATATCTAAAAGTATAACATACCCCAAATCATCTGTGCAACCACATATTCCTGTTAAATGATAATGCAGACCAGCCCTCCATTGCTGTCATTGACAATTTTCTGCATGGTATCCTGAAGTTTCACCTGACTTTCATCGTTGATCATCGCAATCTTTCCGTGCATCCCGTCCATGACCAGCTCTTCGATGGATTTGCCGAAAATATTCGTTCCCCAGACTCCCTCCGGTGACTGGGCAGCTGCTTTGATATAGTTCTTCAAATCCTCTGCCTGCTGCTCGCTCCCCACGATCGGCGCAATTTCCGTCTCGATATTGGCACGTATCATATGAATGGACGGCGCCTCGGAATGAATTTTCACACCGAACTTATTTCCCTGCTTGATGACGACAGGTTCGTCCAGATGGATTTCCTCTTTTCCGGGGCTTACCACACCATAGCCTTTTAATTTCACAGAATCCATGGCATCCTTCACACTCTCATACTCTTTTCGAAGTGACGACAGTTCCTTGATCGTTCCGATCAGATCATACTCACTGGTAATCGCGGTTCCGGTAAGTTCACTTAATGTCTCATAATAATACGCGTCATCCACCCGGATCTCCACAGCGACACATCCGGTGTCCATGGAGATCTTTCCAACCTTTGCCTCAGTTATGTAAGGACTTTGCGGGGTCACGACCGCATTCTGCGCATCCCGGATCTCATCGACATGATTAAGGACCTGGCGCACATATTCCAGCATATCCTGCTTGATCTTGTGATCTCGTGGCAGCATTTCCACCCACTTGGGAATGAAAAACTGAATTTCCGAAACCGGAAATGCAAACAGAATCTGTTCCATAATATGATGGATGTCTTCCTCTTTTAGCTGTTCACAGTTCACCGGCATCGCTGTAACCTTATGCGTTTCTTCGATTTCCTTTGCGACTTTCTTCGCCTCTTCGCTATAAGGCTTTCTGGTGTTTACCAGAACGATAAACGGTTTTCCCAGACTCTTTAGTTCTTGAATCGTCTGTTCCTCTGCCGGGCGGTAATTCTCCCTTGGAATATCACCGATGCTCCCGTCGGTCGTGATCACGATTCCTATCGTGGAATGGTCACAGATCACCTTTCTGGTTCCGATTCCCGCCGCCTTGGTAAATGGAATCTCATACTCAAACCACGGCGTTTTCACCTGCCGCTCGTCTCCATTTTCAATATGCCCTGCCGCTCCTTCCACCATGTAACCGACACAATCGATCAGTCGCACCTTCACATCGGTATCCCCTGACAGACGGACCACAGCCGCTTCTTTCGGGACAAATTTCGGTTCGGTCGTCATGATCGTCTTGCCGGATGCAGACTGGGGAAGTTCATCCAACGTTCTTGCTCTCATGTGTTCATCCTTCATTCCCGGAAGTACCAGCACATCCATGAACCGCTTGATAAACGTGGATTTTCCGGTTCTGACCGGTCCCACAACTCCGATATAGATCTCCCCGCCTGTCCTCGTCTCAATGTCCTTGTATAAGTCAAATGTATTCATATGGTATCCTCCTTTGCCGGCTGATACCAGTGTATGCCCTGCTTTCTGAGATTATGCTGTACATGAGCACAAAAGAGCAATCCATTTTATAGGCAAAAACTCATCTTCGTCGCATAAGAAATATCCGGATTCGATACAATACCATTTTTGCATATATACCGGTACACACGGTTTCTGTTGTTTCTCTTCACTTCGATATTGGTCATCTGCTTTCTATCCATAACGCACCCCTTACAACTTTATCAGCATACCAGCAAATACACCGCACTATAATAAAATATTAACAGGATCAGACTGTATTTTCTCTCTTTTCTTTTCGTAAATGTCCTCCAGGCCAAAATATAATCGGAAATCATAAAACATACTCCACCAATAGCCCCCGGTATTGCACTTAATGAAAATCCACTTTTAATCAGCCCGGACAAAGCCATAGCTGCTGTTCCACAGAGAAATGCAGGATATATGGCCGCGCCGGTGAGATAAACTGCATCGGGAACCATTTTCTTCCGGTTCATCTTCTTTGCTTCAGGTAGATACTTTCCAAGTCCAACAAAAAATATCAAATATCCTGTAGCAAAAAGAATAAGCGTATACCATTCCATCCCATAACGGCATGCATATCCTGCAATGAATAAAAGGTGAGCTAATGCAAACACAGCCACGCCTGCCAAAAGGACCAGCTCAAGCAGCACGTCTGCCACCATGCAAAGAACTGCTCCCCCGACCATCAGCCAGCCAGACATACTGTTATTTGCACGCACTCCTGCAAAGGCCGCCAGGACCGGCATCAGAGTGGCAAGCGCTTTGAATACCAGCACCCCATTGCCGATTTTTCCTTTCAGGCCTCCATATATTGATCCAAAAAACACCATTCCCAATATTGTCAAAATCAAAAATGTCTGATTCATTACACCCTCTTTTTCTCCGGATTCTTAAACAGCCGGATATAGCCTTCTCTGATCCACTCCACAAACCGTGTGAGATAGCGCAGCACCGGTTCTGTCGCAATGGAGAAGACTACAAACAGCATGATACATTTCGTAGACATTCCCGTGATTGCGAATAAATCAGGAAGGAAAATGCTGCAGCCGAGCATTCCGACGACACATCCTATCCAGATCACCCTTCTGAAAAGATTCATCGGCTGACAGATCCGGTAAAGAATCATAAATCCGACAATTGCCAGCAGCATCGTCGCTGCTGTAGAAATATCCGATGCAGGAACATCGAATGTCTGCCCGAACACGACCAGTGCACCGACCGCGATCACATCCGTAAGTCCGGCAGGAAGCGCCTTCAGAACCACATTCGTCAAGAAATGTCCCCGTATGATATCCTTGTTCGGCTGAAGTGCCAGGAAAAATGCAGGGATACCAATGGTGTACATCGTGATCAACGAAACCTGTGACGGTTCCAGCGGATACGTAATCATGAAAGCCAGAGAGAACAGCGATAAGAGGAAAGAAAAAATATTCTTCACCAGAAACAGACTGGCCGATCTCTGAATATTATTGACGACTCTACGCCCTTCCAGTACAACTTCCGGCATTTTGGAAAAATCAGATTCCAGAAGAACAACCTGGGAAGCCTGTGCCGCCGCATCACTTCCGGAAGCCATCGCAACTGAACAGTCCGCATCTTTCAGTGCCAGTACGTCATTGACACCGTCCCCGGTCATCGCGACCGTACGTCCCTGACGTTTCAACGCATGCACAAGCTGGCGTTTCTGTTCCGGCACAACTCTTCCGAATACGGTATAATTCCGGGCAGCTTCTTCCAGTTCTTCCTCAGTCTTTAGTTCCCGTGCATCAATATAGCGCTCTGCGTTCCGAATTCCTGCCTGCTTTGCTGTCTCAGAGACGGTCAGTGGATTATCACCGGAAATCACTTTGATCTCAACACCCTGCTGTTCAAAAAATGCAAACGTTGAAGGCGCCTCTTTGCGGACTTTATTCAGAAGCAGAATATATCCCAGCGGATTTGCCTCTCCGGTCAACGCTTTTCCATCCGGAATTCCATCATATTTTGCAAAAACAAGAACCCGGTAGCCTTTTTCTGCAAATTGATTAATCTTATCCTGATGTTCTGAAAACATCTTTCTCAGAACGAATTCAGGTGCTCCGAGCACATAGGCATCTTCTCCGTAAATGACACCACTATACTTCACAGTGGAAGAAAACGGGATGACTTTGTCCGGTTTCTTCCCGGAATTCTCTTTAAAGAATTCTTTCAGAGCAGCCATGGTGGCGTTGTCTGCCTCCATCTCTTTCACAAAATCCCCGATCATCTCTTCAAGCGGCGGCATAGTTTCTTCCTCATACCCCTTCGCTCTCACGACCTTATTCACACACATGCTGTTTTCCGTGATTGTTCCGGTCTTATCCACACAAAGCACATCGACCCTGGCAAGAGTCTCGATACTCTTCATATCATGAAGCAGTACTCGTTTCTTTGCAAGCCGCATGGCACTCACAACCATTGCCACACTTGCAAGAAGATACAGACCTTCCGGAATCATTCCAATCACGGCTGCAACCATCGATACAATGCTTTCCCGGAAACTCTCCCCGTTAAAGAAGAAGCCCTGAACAAAAAGCACGATCCCGATCGGGATCAGAGCGATTCCCACAACTTTAACCAGCCGGTCGAGAGAACGCATCATCTCAGACTGTTCCCCTTCCGGCATGGCTCCGGCTTCCAGAGTCAGCCTGGAAATATAAGAATCTTCTCCCACACTGGTCAGTCTGGCATGGCATTTTCCGGATACAATGAAACTTCCTGAAAGCAGCGTGTCTCCCCGACGCTTGGTAATCTCGTCCGATTCTCCGGTAAGAAGGGATTCATTGACCCTGACTTCTCCCTCTTCCACCACTGCGTCCGCACAGATCTGGTTGCCCGCGCCGAAAATGACGATGTCATCGATTACAAGATCAATCGCATCAATTTTCCGCACATTTCCGTCCCGTACCACCTCCGCATGCGGAGCATTTAGCATGTTCAGCTTTTCAAGGACCCTTTTTGCACGGATCTCCTGAATGATTCCGATCATTGTATTTGCGATAATGACCGGAAGAAATGTCAGATTACGGAACGATCCGACAATACAAAGGAGGATCGCCAACACCAGAAAAATCAAGTTAAAATACGTAAATACATTTTTATGAATAATCTCTTTTGTCGTCAATGCTGGCGGCGCCACTTCCTCGTTCGTCCATCCATTTTCCACACGTGTTCTTACCTGTTCCTCTGTAAGTCCCGCTCTATAATCCGGTTTGACTCTCACGATCTCCCCGCGTACTCTCTCATCCTCTTCCCTGCTTCTGTCTTTCGTAAACATACGCCTCCTATAGTATCGTTTTTTCTATTCTTCCCATGGAAGTGCCGGATGTTCGATTCTTCCATCACGCAGCATCAGTTCCCGTACCGCTTCTTCTGCTTTCTTTCCCTCAAACAAGATGCGGTTCACTTCCTCTACAATCGGCATGGAGACCTCATATTTCTCTGCAAGTTTCTTCGCTGCCTTCGCAGAATAAACGCCTTCTACAACCATCTGCACTTCATCCATCGCTTCCTGCATGGTCTTGCCCTGCCCGATCAGATAGCCAGCCTTTCGATTGCGACTGTGTACACTGGCGCAGGTCACGATCAAATCTCCGATTCCGGTCAGACCGGTAAATGATTCAATCTTACCGCCCATTTTCACTCCAAGCCGTGAGATCTCTGCGATTCCACGCGTGATCAGGGCTGCTTTTGTATTATCGCCATAGCCGAGACCGTCCGCAATTCCGGCTGCCAGAGCGATGACATTTTTCAGCGAACCACCCAGCTCAATGCCCAGAATGTCCGGGCTGGTATAAACTCGGAACACTTCGCTCATGAAAATGCTCTGCAGATATTCGGCAGTCTCTCTTTTCTTTGCGCCCACAACTACCGTCGTCGGAAGTTTGCGTCCAACTTCTTCTGCATGACTCGGGCCTGAAAGTACCGCTACATTTGCCTGTGGTATTTCTTCTTCAATCTGCTCACTTAAGGTCATAAGTGTGCTCTCTTCGATTCCTTTCGCTACATTAACAAGAATCTGTCCTTCCTTCACAAATGGTTTCATAGAACGCGCTGTACTTCTGGTAAACGGTGACGGCACCGCCAGCACGACTACATCTTTCTCCAGAATTCCATCCTGAATGTCATTGGTAAACACGATATGATCCGGAATCACAACTCCCGGAAGTTTGGATGTATGTTCTCTTTTTTCGGACAACATCTCAACCTCATTTTTGTCGATCGACCAGACCGTCACATCATGTCCATTATTTGAAAGTAAAATTGCCAGAGCAGTTCCCCAGCTTCCTGCACCCATAATTCCAATCTTCTTCATTGTCATTCTCCTAATCTTTTTCTATGCTTCTTTCTTCTTCAGGCCGATTTTATTCTCTGTTCCTTCCCGAAGTCTCTTAATATTCGCTCTGTGCTGGAAGAAAGCTGATAGTGTAAACAACAGCCCTACCCCATACATTTCAAAAAGATAGTTCTGCGCCATTCCAAACTCCCCCATCTGTCCACAGATCACAAGTCCTGCCAGAAACAGTACCGTAACTACAAGTGACCCTAAAGAAACATATCTTGTAACCGCTACGATCACCACAAAAACCACAAGACATACCGCAGCCATTCTAAGATCCGTCACAAGGATCATACCAGCCGTAGCCGCAATTCCCTTTCCTCCCTTAAATCCGAGATAAAACGGATAGTTGTGCCCAAGTACTGCTCCGAATCCGGCATACAGTGAAAGGAGCGGCAGGATTTCCGGACACCGGCTTGCGAAGATTCCCCGGACTACCAGCACAGCGATCACACATTTAAAACAATCCCCCAAAAGAGTGATCGCGCCTGCCTTAACACCCATTGTTCTGAGTGCATTGGTGGAACCCGCATTTCCGCTTCCATGCTTGCGGATATCCATTCCATGCATTCTCCCGTAAATATATCCAGTCTGAAACAATCCAAACACATATCCTATTCCCAAACAAATAAGCCGTTCCATCCTACTGATCCTTCTCCTTTCTCTCACGTATAAAGAATTTCAGCGAAGTTCCCTTGAAGCCGAAGGCCTCGCGAATTCTGTTTTCCAGATAACGTGTATACGAAAAATGCATCAGTTCTTTATCATTTACAAAGATGACAAATGTCGGCGGCTTTACAGCGACCTGGGTAATGTAATACAGTTTCAGTCGTTTTCCTTTATCTGACGGGGGCTGCTGAAGCGCAACGGCCTCAGTCATGATCTCATTCAGAACACCGGTTGCAATACGGAGTGTCTGATTTTCGATGACCATATCGATCATATCAAACAGTTTCGGAAGTCTCTGTCCCGTTTTGGCTGAGACATACATGATTTCTGCATAAGGCATGAAGGAGAGAACCATACGGATCTTCTGCTCATATTCCTTCACGGTCTTGTCATTTTTCTCAATGGCATCCCATTTATTTACTACAATGATAACCCCCTTACCACGGTCATGTGCGATTCCTGCAATCTTTGCATCCTGTTCAGTCACACCTTCCACCGCATCGATCACAATGAGGACCACATCCGCCCTCTCTACCGCAGTCACAGTACGAATGATACTGTAGCGCTCCAGCTCTTCCTTGATCTTATTCTTTCTGCGAAGTCCGGCGGTGTCGATAAAAACATATTCTCTTCCGTTATGCACAATATCCGTATCGATGGCATCTCGCGTCGTTCCTGCAATATCCGATACGATCACCCGGTCTTCCCCGATCAGCTTATTGATAATGGAAGATTTCCCAACGTTCGGCTTTCCTACGATCGCGATTCTCGGACGCTCGTCCTCCTCTTCTGTCCCGCTTCTTTCCGGGAAATGCTCCAGTACCTTGTCCAGCATATCCCCGATTCCGATCCGCTCTGCCGCTGAAATCGGCATTGGATCACCGATGCCCAGATTATAGAATTCATAAACATCCGGCATCATTTTCTGGAAATTATCTACTTTATTCACAACGAGGATCACCGGCTTGTGCGACCGTCTGAGCATGTCTGCCACCTTCGAATCCGCATCTACCAATCCCTGCTTCACATCAGTCATGAACAGGATCACGTCTGCCGTGTCGATCGCAATCTGCGCCTGTTCCCGCATCTGGGCAAGGATCACATCCCTGCTCTCCGGTTCAATACCTCCCGTATCAATCAGTGTAAAATCTTTATCCAGCCAGTTTACCTCGGCGTAAATACGATCCCGGGTCACCCCCGGCGTATCTTTCACAATTGCTATCTTCTCTCCTGCCAATGCGTTGAACAGCGTTGATTTTCCCACATTCGGACGCCCCACAATGGCAACTACAGGTTTACTCATAATCTTGCCCCTTTCGTTTGCTGTAATACTGCTTCTATAAAATCCTGACCGCTTGATTTTACAATATCTATCGGAACTTGTAAAGCATCCGATAATTCCGTCACGGTCACATCATCCAGAAATACTTCCTCTCCGCTCCGCAACATACTGCACGGGAGAAGAAGCGCATCTCCCAGATCCTGCCCCTTAAGCTGTGCGATCAGATCCTGTCCGGTGATCAGTCCTGCAACGGTGATCCGCTCCCCGAAGAAATCATTGCGGATCTCAAACAGATTCACATTCAGATTCGGGTACTTCGCCTTCAGCCGTTCCAGCATCTCCTTCAGATACGGATAGGCCAGTTTGCCCGTCGCCATGGACAGATGGATCTCTCTTCCATCACCTGCAAGCGGCTCATATGCTTCCTCAAATTCATTCAGAAGAAGGCGCAGCATACCTACCCCGTTCTCCAGCTGTAAATATCCGTCATACCGCTCCTCTTCCGGAAGTTCCTCCTCCGCCAGCAAATACCATTCGTCTCCGGCATGGATAAAATGTATTCCGTATTCTTCATAAATCTTTTTCTGCCACTTGTGAATGATGCCAAGTACTTCCTTTGCATCTTCTTTTGTAAACGGCTCCAGCGGATAGAGCCCGTCACGGAACTTCGTAAGTCCCACCGGAACAACCGATACGCTCTGAAGATTCGGAAGCCATTTCGTCATATCCCGGATACTTCTCTCCAGCTCTTCTCCGTCGTTGATCCCTTTACACAATACGATCTGCCCGTTCATCGTGATTCCGCCGTCGTATAAAATCTGAATCTTCTTCAGCGCATCTCCCGCAAAGCGGTTATGCAGCATCTTACAGCGAAGCTCTGGATTCGTTGTATGAATCGAAACATTGATCGGTTCCAGATGATAATCCACGATACGCTGTATATCATGATCGCTCATATTTGTCAACGTAATATAATTTCCCTGGAGGAAAGAAAGTCTGGAATCATCATCTTTAAAATACAGGGTGTCCCGCATCCCCTTCGGCATCTGGTCGATAAAACAGAACATGCACTTGTTCCTGCAGGAACGGTACTCATCCATCAGACCCTGTTCAAACTCGATTCCCAGATCTTCATCATAATCTTTTTCAATCTCAAGCTCCCATTCCTCTCCATTTTCCTTCTGGATCAGAATAAGAAGTTCTTCATCGTTCGTATAATAGTGATAATCAAATACATCTTCTATGATACTTCCGTTAATCTGAAGCAGCCTGTCTCCCGGTTCGATCCCCATTTCCCAGGCAATGCTTCCTTCTTCTACACTCTTTATAATATGCTCATGCTTCATAAAATTAAAAGCTCCCCATTTTCTATTCTTTCTTATCATACTAGATTTCCGCGAAAATTGCAATTTTTTACAGCTCTTTCTTGCCATAGTTCTAAAATAATGGTATAAATGAGTAGGAGAAATGAGCGACATTCGAATACAGGAGGCACATATGACAAATATAGAATTTATGGAAAAAGCGCTGCCGATCGCACCGCTTAAGATTATCGCTTTAAAGAGCTGCGAGCCGCTCGCAAAGAAGGTAGACAATTATATTGTCTCTTTTCGTAAGGAATCTCTTCATGATTTTCTGGATCCTGCGATTTTTTCTTCTTACGAAGCTGACACGTATCTGACAGAACACAACTGTCCGCGTTTTGGTACTGGGGAAGCCAAAGCCGTCATCGGAGAAAGTGTCCGCGGAAAAGACTTATTCATTATGGTCGATGTCTGCAACTACAGCCTTACTTATACCGTGAACGGACATCTGAACCATATGTCACCGGATGATCATTTCCAGGATTTGAAGCGTGTGATCGCCGCATGTACCGGTAAAGCACACCGCATCAACGTGATCATGCCGTTTCTCTATGAGAGCAGGCAGCACAAGCGTACCAAGAGAGAATCCCTTGACTGTGCCATGGCACTGGATGAGCTGGTTCAGATGGGCGTTTCCAACATCATCACCTTCGATGCACATGACCCGAGAGTCCAGAACGCAATCGCATTGAAGGGATTCGACAACTTCTCACCTGCTTACCAGTTTATGAAAGCACTTCTTAAGGCTGTACCTGACCTTGCTGTCGACAAGGAGCATCTGATGATCATCAGCCCGGACGAGGGTGCAATGGGCAGAGCCGTATACTTTTCCAATGTACTCGGTGTAGATATGGGAATGTTCTACAAACGACGCGATTATTCAACCGTTGTAAATGGGAAAAACCCAATTGTAGCGCATGAGTTTCTCGGGGATGATGTTCATGGAAGAACGGTCATCATCGTCGATGATATGATCTCATCCGGAGAAAGTATGTTGGATGTAACCAAGCAGCTCAAAGACCGCGGCGCCGCACGTGTATATGTTTGCACCACCTTCGGTCTTTTCACGGAAGGTCTCGGAAAATTCGACAAATACTACGAAAAAGGCTATATGGATGGATTGATCACGACCAACCTGACGTATCTTCCGCCTGAACTTAACTCAAAGCCGTACTTTATCAAAGCAGACATGAGCAAGTTCCTCGCACTGATCATCGATTCTCTGAATCATGACATCCCGATCAGCTCCGTTCTGAACCCGACCGACAAGATTCACGATCTTCTTGAGGGGCGCATGGCGAACCAGAAATAAATTCACGATTTTAAAAAGAGTTCCTTTCGGAACTCTTTTTTTATACCTGACGGTCTCCCGCGAAAAATTCTATGCTCGTCGGATATGCATAAGCATCTCCGATCTCGTGAAGCAGCACGACCTTCAATTTATTTCCCATTGTTTTCTTATCCAGCTTCATTGCCTCGATCAATTCCGGAAGCGGAAGATGCGCTTCTGTCGGAAGTCCATAAGCCTTCAGGACATTCTTGATTCTCTCGGCCTCCCCCGTTTTCGTAAGCCCCTTCTCCTCCGCGATCTTGGTGATCTGATACATTCCGATAGCAACCGCTTCTCCGTGGCTTTCTCTCTCATAGTGATAATACTGCTCAATCGTATGTGCCAGCGTATGCCCGAAATTCAGAAGAATCCGTTCTCCCATGTCAAATTCGTCTTCTTCCACGACCACTCTTTTAATGTTTACACAAGTCGCGATCACGTCGGTTAAATGCGCCTTCAGATTCTCGAAAGAGCCGTACTCTTCTAGTTTTGCAAATAATTCTGCGTCCTTGATGCATCCGTATTTAATGACCTCTCCCATTCCATCGGTTACATAGCGTTCCGGAAGAGTGTCCAGTACATCCGGATCGATCAGAACCATTTTCGGCTGGTAAAATGCGCCAACCAGGTTCTTTCCCTCCGGAAGATCAACTGCCACTTTTCCTCCTACAGACGAATCCACCTGTGCCAATATGGAAGTCGGGATCTGGACAAATTGAATTCCTCTTAAGAAAGTTGCTGCCACAAATCCTGCCAGATCACCGGTCACCCCACCGCCGAGTGCCACAATCAGATCCGTTCTGGTAATCTTCGCCTTCAGAAGTGAACTGTATACCCTCGGAAGGGTCTGAAAACTTTTAGACGGTTCGCCATGAGGAATGATTGTTTCATAGCATTCAAAACTTCCTGAGAGTTCTTTCTTAATTGCCTCTCCATAATAAGCGTACACACTGTCATCCGAGATGATCATCACTTTTCTGCCATGATATACTTCTTTGATCCGTTCGGCAGCCTGACCCATAATTCCCCTTTCTATATATATCGGATAACTATGTTCTTTTAAATCAACGACCATTTTGATACCTGGTTCACTCATGTTCTATCCTCCTGTCAATTACATTTTCTTACCTACAACTTCTGCAATCTGACGGATCTCTTTCAACAGGGTATCATATTTCGCCGGTTTCAAAGACTGTCCTCCATCGCAGAGCGCACACTCCGGATTGTTGTGTACTTCGATCATAAGACCATCTGCCCCTGCTGCAACCGCTGCTTTGGACATCGGTTCTACCAGCCACCATTTTCCGCCTGCGTGGCTCGGATCCACGATGATCGGAAGATGACTCAAACGTCTGATTACCGGAATTGCCTGTAAATCCAGTGTGTTTCTGGTGTAGCTTTCGAATGTACGTACACCTCTTTCGCACAGAATTACGTTCGGGTTGCCGGATGACATAATGTATTCTGCCGACATGATCCACTCTTCATATGTTGCATTCAGCCCTCTCTTCAGAAGAATCGGTTTCTTTGTTTTACCAAGCTGTTTCAAGAGATCAAAATTCTGCATATTTCTTGCACCAATCTGGATCAAATCTACTTTTTCATCAAATAAATCCAGATACTCTGCAGACATCAGTTCCGTTACGATTGGAAGGCCGGTTACTTCTCTTGCTTTGCAAAGGATATCCAGCCCCGCAAGTCCCATTCCCTGGAAAGAATATGGACTGGTTCTCGGCTTGAACGCCCCACCGCGGAGCATATTTGCACCGGATTCTTTAGCCGCCTTAGCGATCTCGATCACCTGTTCTTCACTTTCTACAGAGCAGGGTCCGGCGATCAGTGCCATATGGCCTCCGCCGACCTTAACACCTGCAACATCAACGATCGTATCTTCCGGATGAAATGCTCTGTTCGCCAGTTTATACGGTTCCTGCACATGCATAACTTTTTCTACGCTTTTATCCACTTCAAAAAGCCGCGGGTCAACGCGGACCGTATCGCCGATACATCCGATAATGGTAAGCTCTTCACCACGGACTGTATGCGTCTCGAGCCCTCTCGCGCGCACCATGTTTTCTACTCGCAAAATATTTTCTTCTGTTGTTCTTGGTTTTAATACAATAATCATAGTCTTTTTCCTTTCTGTCGCTTAAGATTTTGAAAAACATGCTCCCACCGGGAAGCGTACTTTTGCAGAAACGAAGTTTCCTATTGAGTCAATGGTAATAAAAAAACTCCCGTCTTCTGCACATACAGAGGACGAGAGTAATCATACTTCGTGGTTCCACCTCATTTCACAGTTACTTCACAGCAACTGCCTCGACAGGTACGCCTTTATTCCGGTTATACCCTTGCAGATAACGGCTGCTTCCGGAGATGCCTACTAATACTGTTACAGTAATTCAGCACTCTACTCCAAGAGGAATTCAATATAACTCGTTGTATCCTTATCGCACCTGCCAAGGACTCTCTGTGACACTTCATTATACCTACTACTTCTTTTCATCGTATTTCGATAGTAGAATATTCAATTTTATCAGCATATAAACCATAATACACAATTCAAACCGATTTGTCAATTAACGTTTAAAATATTTTTCCTTGATGATGTCAACCGGCATCTCACACCCGGTCCAGAGTTCAAAAGAAGCCGCGCCCTGATAAAGGAGCATATTCAGACCGTTTGCTGTCTGACATCCGACCGCTTTCGCCTTCTTAAGAAGAAGGGTTTCCTCCGGATTATAAATCACATCAAAGACAAACAGATCTTTCCGGAATACACTGTCGTCAGTTATAATGCAGCGGTCTGTACGCGGTGCCATTCCGATGGAAGTTCCGTTTACAAGGATGACACTCTCTGCGATCTCTCTCTTCAGAACTTCCGGATCTGAGAAATCATAAAGATTTAGCTTACATTCCGTCTGCCCTCTCAATTTTTCCATAATACCTTCTGCACGTGTAAAGAAATCATCTCGGATATTGAATACGGAGATCTCAGCCACTCCGTCCAGTGCCGCCTGAATCATGATTGCGGCCGCAGCTCCTCCTGCTCCGAGAAGTGTCATCTTCTTCCCGATAATATCCATGCCTTCTTCCTTAACTGATCGCATAAATCCGATTCCATCCGTTGTATATCCGGTCAACACGCCGTCATCATTTACCACTGTATTCACTGCCCCACCGATTTCTGAAGCAGGTGAAAGCTTATCAACCAGACTACACATCAGATTCTTATCCGGCATTGTAAGGTTAAAGCCCCTGACTCCCATGACTTTAAGACCTTCCACAGCAGTCTTCAAATGATCTGTCCCGACATCAAATGCCAAGTATGCATAGTCCAGCCCCAGTTGGCGGAATGCTTCGTTGTGCATCATTGGCGAAATACTGTGAGCCACAGGACTTCCAAGGAGGCCGGTAAGGACAGTATGCCCTGTTATTTCATATGCCATTTCTTTGTACCTCTCGTTCTATAGTTTCACACTGTAAAGCGTTACTATGCTATATGATACCACATTTTTAGAAAACTGCAAACACCTTTTATTCACTTTTTTGGAAGAATCCATATTTTCCGCCATTTTCCATCTGGATTCCTTTCGCCTCTGCCATCTCACTGATGGTAACAAGCTGATATCCGGCTTCCTGAAGCTTCGGAATCAATGCAATGGCCGCATCAATGGACTGTGTATGAATATCATGCATCAGAATGACAGCTCCGTCCTGGACATTATTCATAACTGCGTCGATCGTGGACTGCGTATTCCTCGTCTTCCAGTCCAGAGTATCTATAGACCACAGAATCATAGGCAAGCCTGCGTTCTGTTTAACTGTATCATTAATCGCACCGTAAGGAGGACGCATGACCGTCGCTTTCTGTCCACAAGCTTCGACGAGCTGATTGTTCGTGTCACTCATCTGTTTCTGGATTCCATTTGCATCCAGATTCGTCAGATTTGTATGATCATAGGAGTGATTGCCCAGTTCACAGCCGATCTCTGCCATTTTCTTCACAGTATCCGGATTCTTGCTCACCTGAGTTCCCAGCATGAAAAATGTCGCTCTTGCATCATATTCCGCCAGAACATCCAGCAGCTCAGCAGTTCTTGGCCCCGGTCCGTCATCAAATGTGAGTGCAACCATCGGTGCGTTCGGATCTACGCCGCCTTCCTCAGATTCCAGAACTCCGTCTTCGGAAAAGACGCATTTTCTCACACCGATTTTTTGTTCTCCGGTCAGCATCTTACCTTCCTGATCAAAATAATACTTATTATCATCCAGTGTCAGCCATCCGACCGTCATCATTCCCGTATCGTCAAAATAGTATTTTGCGCCGTCTTCTTCATACCAGCCGGTCTGCATGACACCCTTTTTATCGAAATAATAACGGGCCGAAGCAATTTCCTGCCATCCAATTACTTTCTTGCCGTCCTCTCCAAAATAATAGGTCCTGCCATGATAAGTGATAAAATCATTTGCAACATATGTACCGTCCCAGCGTTTGAATCGACTGTCATCCCATTCTCCGTATTGGTTCTTAACTTCAAAGACACCATCCTCAACATCAACCTTCACTTTACCAAACCACTCTGCATAAAGCGGCGTGGTGATCTCACTGGTAAGTTCTGCCTTGATTGGAAACTTTCCTTCCGTACTTCCGTCTCCATCGCACTCCAGCGTGAAGCCGATACCACGGTTCAACTCATCCACAAGATCCTGGATCGTATACCCCGTATCTTCATCCAGGACCGTCTCCACATCTCCGTCGCAGCTGGCTTTTGCTGTAAGAAGCGGCCTTTCCTCTCCCTGCACAACAGAAATGTCATCCACCTTCAGCGTAATCGGTATTTCCTGCTGTCCTCCTGCGACAGCTCCATGGCTGAGCAGTAATGCCGATACCAGGCATACCATCAGTACTCCCAGAATACTGATTGTGGAAACTTTGCCGTGTTTCTTTTTATTTCTACGTTTTATGGCTGCTCTTGCTCTTGCACGCGCCCTTCTCATGTCTTTCTTCTTCATTCGTATTACCCCACAATATCTATGTTTTTCTTGTTTTCATCTACATTATAAGGCATAGTAACTTCGTATACAATGGAAGATTTTCTTAAGATATATTAAAAATCAGAGTAGAATTTGTAATATTTGTAATATATGCCCGAACTCTTCTTTCACACGAAAAGAGCTGCGCATATCCTGCGCAGCCCACTGTTATTCTTATCGTTTCTCTATTCAATCACTCTGACTTTGAGTACTCCTTCGATTGCTTCCAGTCCATCCACAACCTCAGCACCGACTTCAGAATCCACATCCATCATAGTGTATGCATATGCACCGCTGTTCTTGTTCGTCATGTCATCGATATTGACATTGTCTTTTGCAAGCAATGCGGTAAACTGACCGATCATGTTCGGAATATTTCTGTGCATGATCGTAATACGGGTCTTGTCTTTCACGCCCATATCACAGGACGGATAATTGACAGAATTTTTGATATTTCCATTTTCAAGGAAATCTCTCAGTTCCTGAACAGCCATCTTCGCACAGTTGTCTTCAGATTCCTCTGTAGAAGCGCCCAGATGTGGGATAACGATCGCATTCTTCACGCCTGCGATCTCCGGTGTTGGAAAATCGGTCACATAACGCTTTACTTTGCCACTGATCAGAGCATCTACCATCGCTTCACTGTTCACAAGAACATCTCTTGCGAAATTCAGCACAACAACACCATCTTTCATTAAATCGATCGCATTCTTATCAATCATGCCTTTGGTATCCGGAAGTGCCGGTACATGAATCGTGATATAATCACATTCTTTATAAAGTTCATCTACGCTTTTGGCATGATGAATGCTTCTGGAAAGTCTCCATGCGGAATCTACAGAAACATACGGATCATATCCGTAAACATCCATTCCGAGATTAGTTGCCGCATTTGCAACAAGAACACCGATTGCGCCAAGTCCGATTACTCCGAGCTTCTTGCCCTCGATCTCACATCCCGCAAAAGCTTTCTTAGCTTTTTCGGCGTCTTTTGCGATATTTCCATCTTCTTCATTCTCCTGAACCCAGTTAATACCTCCGATGATATCACGGGATGCAAGAAGAAGACCTGCAATCACAAGTTCCTTTACCCCGTTCGCATTTGCTCCAGGTGTATTAAATACGACGATTCCCTGTTCTGCACATTTTTCCAACGGGATATTATTTACGCCGGCTCCTGCACGGCCGATTGCCTTCAGGCTTTTGTCAAATTCCATTTCATGCATTGCCGCACTTCTTACCAGAATGGCGTCTGCTCCCTTTGCATCGCTTGCCGGTGCATATTCATCTGTGAATTTATCAAGACCTACATTTGAGATTGGATTTAAGCAATAATATTTATACATAACTACAGATTCTCCTTCTCAAATTTTTTCATAAATGCAACCAGTGCTTCTACGCCTTCGTACGGCATTGCGTTGTAGATACTTGCACGCATACCGCCGACTGTACGATGACCTTTCAAGTTCTCAAGGCCTGCTTCTTTTGCTTCTCTTACGAATTTGGCATCCAGTTCATCACTGCCTGTTACGAACGGTACGTTCATAAGAGACCGATCCTTCTTCTCAACGGTGCCCTTGAATAGCTTACTCTGATCCAGATAATCATAGAGAAGTTTCGCTTTCTTCTCATTGCGCTCTTTCATCACTTCAAGACCGCCCATCTTCTTGAGCCATTTGAACACTTTTCCGCAAATGTAAATGCCATATGCCGGAGGTGTGTTGTAAAGTGATTTCGCATCTGCATGTGTTTTATACTGCAGCATGGTCGGAGTTCCCGGAAGAACATCCTCTGTAATCAGATCTTCTCTGATGATCACAATTACGGTACCTGCCGGTCCGATATTTTTCTGAACGCCACCGTAAATGATGCCGTATTTTGTCACATCAACCGGCTCAGAAAGGAAACAGGAAGATACATCAGCTACCAGAAGTTTTCCCTTGGTGTTCGGAAGTTCTTTGTATTTTGTTCCGTAAATTGTGTTATTCTCACAGATATAAACATAATCTGCATCGTCGTCAATCGGAAGATCAGAGCAATCCGGAATATAGCTGAATGTCTTATCTGCAGAAGATGCGATACGGTTTACCTTTCCGTATTTCTCAGCTTCAGCGGCAGCCTTTTTCGCCCACTGACCTGTGATAATGTAATCAGCAACCTTATTCTTCATCAGGTTCATCGGAATCATTGCAAACTGCTGGCTTGCTCCGCCCTGTAAGAATAATACTTTATAGTTGTCCGGAATATTCATAAGATCACGAAGATCCTGTTCCGCTTCTGTGATAATTTTCTCAAAAGCTTTGGAACGATGACTCATCTCCATAACGGACATCCCTGTTCCCTGGTAATCCAGCATTTCCTCTGCTGCTTCTTTAAGCACTTCTTCCGGCAGCACTGCCGGTCCTGCTGAAAAGTTGTAAACTCTTTTCATAGTCTTTTCCTCCATTCCTGCTTTAAAATTATTGTTCTTGTTTTTCTGCCTGCAGGTCTCCTTCATCAAACGCCTCGCTGATTGCAGCTCCAGGTGCCACCATCGGCCATACCTTATCATCACAATCAATCTGGCAATCTATTACGAACGGACCGTCACACGCAAGCGCCGACTGAAAAGCGGCTTCAAAGTCCTTCTTCGTCGTTGCGCGAATTGCCTTCGCTCCCATAGCTTCTGAAAGTTTTACAAAATCCACTGCATCATTCAGTACCGTCGCTGAATAACGCTGACCATAAAACAGATTCTGCCACTGACGCACCATTCCGAGTACGTGATTATTGATTACCACCTGGATGATCGGAATCTGATATCTGGCAGCTGTGGCGATCTCATTCATATTCATACGAAAGCAGCCGTCTCCCGCAATATTAACAACCGTTTTCTCGGGGCATCCCATCTTGGCACCAATGGATGCACCAAGTCCATATCCCATGGTTCCAAGTCCTCCGGAAGTCAGCAGGGTTCTCGGCTTGGTATATTTATAATACTGTGCCGCCCACATCTGATGCTGTCCGACCTCTGTGACGATCAGTGCCTCCCCTTTTGTCTGTCTGTAGATCTCTTCGACAACAAAAGGTCCCGTCAGAATATCCGGATGATAAGTCAGTGGATATTTCTGTTTGTACTCCTGAATCTTCCGAATCCATTCATCATGATTCTGCTTCGGAAGTCTCTCATTGATCAAGGTAAGTACTTCCTTGATATCGCCTACGACACCACAATCAATCATAACATTTTTGTTCATCTCTGCTACATCGATATCGATCTGAAGGATCTTGGCCTTTTCCGCAAATCTTTTTGCATTTCCTGTAACACGATCTGAGAATCTCGCACCGATTACGATCAGAAGATCACATCCGCTGACACCAAAATTCGAAGTTTTGGTTCCATGCATACCAAGCATTCCTGTATACAGTTCATCTGTACCCGGAAATGCTCCTTTTCCCATCAGAGTATCACATACCGGCGCCTGAACTTTCTCTACAAACGCTCTTAATTCCTCACTTGCATCAGAGAGGATTGCCCCGCCTCCGACGAAAATATAAGGCTTTTGAGCTTCACGAATCATCTGTAACGCTTGTTCTACATCTTCCATACAAATATCTTTTTTGTACTTCTTCACCGGCTCGATCTTCATCGGTTCATACTCTGCCATGTTTGCGGTAACATCCTTCGGGATATCGATCAGAACCGGCCCCGGTCTTCCTGACTGTGCGATGGCAAATGCTTTTCTGATCGTCTTTGCAAGCTCATTGACATCTTTCACGATAAAATTATATTTTGTGATTGGCATGGTGATTCCAGTGATATCAATTTCCTGGAAACTGTCTTTTCCAAGAAGCGGCACCCCGACATTACATGTGATAGCCACGATTGGAATCGAATCCATAAATGCTGTTGCGATTCCGGTTACCAGATTGGTGGCTCCCGGACCGCTTGTTGCAAAACATACACCGACTTTTCCGGTGGCGCGGGCATAACCGTCTGCTGCATGAGACGCGCCCTGCTCGTGAGAAGTCAGAATGTGCTTAATTTCATTACTATGCTTATATAATTCGTCATATACATTCAAAATTGCCCCGCCCGGATATCCGAAAACGGTATCAACGCCTTGTTCTTTTAAACATTCTATCAATATTTCAGAACCATTTAACCGCATGTTGTGCATTCCCCTTTGTACTTTATTCTTAACGCGGTATCTCCAGCACCGCACCGCGGTTTCCGGATGTTACCATTGATGCATATCGTGCAAGATAACCGGTTGTAACTTCCGGTTCTCTCGGCTGCCATTTTTCTTTTCTCGCTGCCAGTTCTTCATCCGAAACTCTGACATTCAGTTTCAGATTCGGGATATCGATCTCAATGATATCTCCTTCTTCGATCAGTGCAATTGGGCCGCCTACTGCTGCTTCCGGCGAAACATGTCCGATAGATGCGCCTCTGGAAGCTCCGCTGAAACGCCCGTCGGTGATAAGAGCAACCGATGAGCCAAGTCCCATTCCTGCGATTGCAGAAGTCGGATTCAGCATTTCCGGCATACCCGGTCCACCCTTCGGTCCGACATAACGGATTACGACAACATCTCCCGGATGAATCTGTCCGCCCTTGATGGCTGTGATTGCATCCTCTTCACATTCAAATACTCTGGCCGGTCCTTCGTGGACGAGCATTTCTTCTACAACTGCCGAACGTTTTACAACACTTCCGTCCGGCGCGATATTTCCTTTCAATACTGCAAGGCCGCCTGTCTGGCTGTATGGATTGTCGATCGGACGGATAACTTCCGGATTCTTATTAACACATCCCGCAATATTTTCTCCCACCGTTTTACCGGTTACGGTCATACACTCTGTATTCAGAAGGTTCTTCTTATTCAATTCGTTCATCACTGCATAGACACCACCGGCCTCATTCAGATCTTCCATATAAGTCGGGCCTGCCGGTGCAAGATGGCAAAGATTCGGAGTCTTTGCACTGATTCCGTTTGCGAAATCGATCTCGAAATCCATGCCGATCTCATGAGCAATAGCCGGAAGATGCAGCATACTGTTGGTAGAGCATCCCAAAGCCATATCTACAGTGAGGGCATTCAGGATCGCTTCTTTTGTCATAATATCTCTCGGACGGATATTCTTTCTGTAAAGTTCCATTACCTGCATGCCTGCATGCTTTGCAAGACGGATACGCTCTGAATAAACTGCCGGAATGGTTCCATTGCCCGGAAGTCCCATACCGAGTACTTCTGTCAGACAGTTCATACTGTTCGCGGTATACATACCGGAGCAAGAACCACAGGTCGGGCATACTTTATTTTCAAATTCACATACATCTTCTTCTGTCATCGTGCCTGCAGCATAAGAACCAACTGCTTCAAACATGCTGGAAAGGCTTCTCTTCTGGCCTTTTACATGACCGGCAAGCATCGGGCCACCGCTGACAAATATAGTAGGCACGTTGATTCGTGCTGCTGCCATCAGAAGTCCGGGCACATTCTTGTCACAGTTCGGAACCATAACAAGTGCATCAAACTGATGAGCCAGTGCCATTGCCTCGGTGGAATCTGCAATCAGATCTCTGGTTACCAGAGAGTATTTCATTCCGATATGTCCCATCGCAATTCCATCGCAGACAGCGATCGCCGGGAACATAACCGGTGTTCCTCCTGCCATGGCAACTCCCATTTTTACTGCGTTCACGATCTTATCCAGATTCATATGTCCCGGAACGATCTCATTGTAAGAACTGACGATTCCGACCAATGGACGATCCAGCTCCTCTTTGGTATATCCTAATGCGTTGAACAGGGACCGATGTGGTGCCTGTTGCATCCCTTTTTTAACATTATCGCTTTTCATTTCTATGTATCCTCCTGAATATCCTCTATGTATGCTTTATACTGACTTCAGCCAAGCAAGACTTCCTAATGAATCCGTTCACAGATCAAATCCCCCATCTGTGCAGTTCCGACTTTCGTGCATCCCTCCGACATAATATCACCGGTACGATAGCCGTCCTTCAGTACCTGCGAAACAGCTGCTTCAATTGCATCCGCTGCTTTGTCAAGATCAAAGCTAAACCGAAGCATCATTGCTGCAGACAAAATCGTCGCAATCGGATTCGCGATTCCCTTACCGGCAATATCCGGTGCGGACCCACCGCTCGGTTCATAAAGACCGAACTTCGTCTCATTCAGGCTTGCGCTCGCAAGCATTCCGATTGATCCGGTTACCATACTGGCCTCATCCGACAAAATATCACCGAACATGTTCTCAGTCAGAATGACGTCAAACTGCTTCGGATCTCTTACAAGCTGCATTGCACAGTTATCCACCAGCATGTGTTCCAGCGTCACTTCCGGGTAATCCGCCGCGACTTCCTCGACAACCTTTCTCCAGAGTCTGGAAGAATCCAGTACATTTGCTTTATCAACGCTGGTCACTTTCTTTCTTCTCTTCATAGCTATATCAAACGCTCTCACGGCAATCCTGCGTATTTCATTCTCATTATATGTCAAAGAATCATAAGCTGTTCTGACTCCTTCTTCTTCAACTGTTTTTCTCTCTCCGAAATACAATCCGCCGGTCAGTTCACGCATGATCATCAGATCGAATCCGCCCTCTGTTATCTCTTCTTTCAAAGGACAAGCGGCTGCAAGTTCTTCATAGAGAACTGCCGGACGCAGATTTGCAAACAAATTCAGCGCTTTACGAATCTTAAGCAGGCCGGCTTCCGGTCTTTTTGATGGTTCCAGCTGGTACCATGGAGATGTCTTCGCATCCCCGCCGATCGATCCCATCAGAACCGCATCACTTGCCTTTGCTCTCGCAATCGTCTCATCTGTCAGCGGCACTCCATGCACATCGATCGATGCTCCTCCCATCAGAAGCTGCTCGTATGTACACCGGAAACCATATATTTCTCCGGTCTTGTCCAGAACTTTCATTGCCTCGGTCACGATCTCCGGACCGATTCCGTCTCCCTTAATCACACCAATATTCAGATTCATCTTATTCATTCCTTCCGTTAATCTCCGGTTCAGAGGTCAGACCATCGTCCCCTCAAAATCTGTTAAACACTATAATATCCTATTTTCATCATAGTTTCAAGCCTTTAATTCGTAAAAGCGCAAAAATTAGAGTGCTCTCTGTTTTTGGCATCAAACAAAATGAAAAAGGGACCTATCTGTTAGATATGTCCCCTCTCTGTCGATTTTCTGACAACCAGCTTCGCCGGCAGAATTCTCCCCTCGCAACTTTTCTGCGTTTCAATCATCTGAAATAAGATCACCACCGACTCTTTTGCAATTTCTTCGACAGGCTGCACCATCGTTGTAATCGGTGGTTCAAAATACTCTGCAAATGCAAGACCGTCAAATCCCGCAACCGCCACATCCTGCGGGATTCGCTTTCCGGCTTCTCGCAAAGCCCGGATCGCCCCGACTGCCATCAGATCCGAAATTGCAAAAACAGCTGTAAATCCACATTTTCTTATGAGCAGCTTCTGCATCATCCGATATCCGTTTTCCATAGAATAAGCTGTATCCGTTTCATCCAGATAGCAGATCAGTTCGTCCCGCAAAGGAATCTGATGTTCCTCAAGTGCCTTCTCATACCCTTTCATCCGAAGATAACCCACATTGCTGTCATTCTTATCCGAAGCCAGAATTGCAATATTTCTATTGCCTGTTTCACAGAGATAATTTACGATCTCCCTGCTTGCATGATAGTCATCTGTGGCGACCCAGGATGCCAGTCTTCCTTCTGGAACCGCAGTCAGAGAAGCCGTACAAACCACAAAAGGAACCTTAATTTTCTTCAGGCGGTCCATCTTATTCTCAAAGCTTCCTCCGAGAAAGATCAGGCCTCTCAGCCGCTTCTCCGCGATCAATTCGGCCGCTTCCTCCAGCTCGTCTCTTCCACGAGTCATATGCCGGATGAAAAAAGCATAATGTCTCTTCCGTATCTCACGCTCCAGGACTTGCATCATAGTTGCAAAGAACGGATCATCAATCTCTTTAACCATCACCGCAATCGCCTGCGCATCGGTCCGTTTCAGATTTCTGGCACTGTTGTTCGGCACAAAATCCGATTCTGCCACGGTCTTCAGAATTCTCTCTTTCGTCTCCGGATTGATATCCGGATGATCGTTCAGCGCACGCGATACCGTACTGATGCCAACACCACATTTCTTTGCAATATCCTTGATCGTCATTCCCAAAGTTCAACAGTCCTCTCGTCAATTATTCCGGCAGTCTTCCGTAGAGCTTCGTCATCTTCCGGATCTTCTTAATAAGTTCCTTGCTAACCTCTTCTTTCTGAAGTCGCCAGATCCAGTTGCCGCCAAGCGTGGAAGGCTGATTGATTCGCGCCTCATTTCCCAGACACAAATAATCCTGGATCGGAATAATACAGGTATCGGCCACACTTGCCTGTGCCAGGCGGATAACCGCCCAGACGGCATCCTGCTCTTCCAGTTCTTTATATCCCATATATTTCAGTGCAAGGCGTTTGTCTTTCTCATTCAGTTCACGATACCATCCCGCAAGCGTCTCATTATCATGAGTGCCCGTATAAACCACACAATTTCTGGTATAATTATGCGGAAGGTAATCGCTCGGTTCTCTGGAATCAAACGCAAACTCCAGAACTTTCATTCCCGGGAATCCGGAATCAGCCACAAGCTGCAGCACGGAATCCGTAAGGAAGCCCAGATCTTCCGCAATGATCCTGAGCTTTCCAAGTTTTTCTTCCACGGCCCGGAAAATATCCATGCCCGGCCCTTTCTCCCAGTGACCGAATTCAGCCGTCTCATCTGCCGCCGGGATCCAGTAATACTCATCAAATCCTCGGAAGTGGTCGATTCGTATAATATCATACAACTTCTGACAGTGCGCGACCCGTTTGATCCACCACTCAAATCCCGTCTCTTTGTGGTACGCCCAGTCATAGAGTGGATTGCCCCAGAGCTGCCCGGTTGCGCTGAAGGCGTCCGGCGGACATCCCGCAACCCCGACCGGCATTCTGTTCTCGTCAAACTGGAACAATTCCGGATGTGCCCACGCATCCGCACTGTCAAATGCCACGTAGATCGGAATATCTCCGATGATCTCGATACCTTTATGATTTGCATAATCTTTCAATGCTTTCCACTCTTCCAGAAATTCGAACTGCAGGAACTTCTGGAAACGGATCCCTTTTTTATGCTCTTTTCTGAACGCTTCCAATGCCTCAGCATTTCTCAAACGATATGGATCCGCCCATTCGCTCCAGCTCTTTCCGCCATTCGCCTGCTTCAGCTCCATATACAGGGCATAATCATCCAGCCATTCCTCGTTTTCTTTGCAAAATGTCTGAAACTCCGGAGCGCTTTCGATCCCGCTTCTCTTAAATGCCTTCTTCAGGATCTCAAAACGGTTCAAATAGATCTTCTCATAATCGATATAGCGGCTGTCATTTCCGAAATCACAGGCACGGCATTCTTTCTTCTTAAGCCAGCCCTTTTTAACCAGCGTATTCAAATCGATAAAATACGGATTCCCTGCAAACGTTGAAAAAGACTGATACGGCGAATCCCCATATCCGGTCGGTCCCAGAGGAAGAATCTGCCAGTAACGCTGACCGGCTTTCTTAAGCATATCAACGAATTTGTAGGCTTCTTTTGAAAACGCCCCGATTCCATATTCTGACGGAAGACTTGCCACCGGCATCAGTATACCACTTGCTCTCATATCTGCACCTCTTACTCTTTCCGGAAACGTTATCGGTAACGTTTCCAATTAATATATTTTAAAAGCACTGCATAAACATGCAATGCTTTTTTCACCCTTACAGCACTACTGAGCTGCTCCCGGCTTTTCAACCTGCATAATAGCCTGCTTCTGCATCGGGATACGGCAGTTCTTGTTGCTTCCGAATTCAACAATCACATCATTCTCGGTAATATCAATCACAACACCGTAAAATCCACTCGTTGTAAGAATCGTATCTCCTACTTCAAGTTCTGAAAGCATAAGCTGTACTCTCTTCTGCTCTTTCTTCTGAGGACGGATCAACAGGAACCAGAGCCCACCAAAGAACAATGCATAAACTGCAATAATTACTAAATTATTCATGTTACTTCCTCCTAAATCTTCATAAACGCTATTGCTATCATACACAATAACTTGGATTTCATCAAGTGATTTTCACAATTTCATCCGGATTTTTCTGATTTTACTATCATTTAGTCTTCTTTCTCTTCCATCGCACGAAGCGTTTCGGCCTTAAACTGGCTGTATCTTCCTTCGTCGATGGCATCCCGGATCTGCTCCATCAGGTGATTATAGTAATACAGATTGTGCAGAACGCAAAGCCTCATTCCCAGCATTTCTTTTGCTTTCAACAGATGACGGATATATGCTCTTGAATACTTCCGGCACGCCGGGCACTGGCATCCCTCTTCAATCGGCCGGGTATCCAGCTCATATTTCGCATTAAACAGATTCAATTTTCCATGTCTGGTATAAACATGCCCGTGCCTTCCGTTTCTGCTCGGGTAGACACAGTCAAAGAAATCCACTCCTCTGTCCACCGCTTCCAGAATATTGGCCGGAGTTCCCACTCCCATCAGATAGGTCGGCTTGTTAAGCGGAAGATGTGGAACGACTGCGTCAAGAATGCGGTACATCTCTTCATGAGACTCACCGACTGCAAGTCCGCCGATTGCATACCCATCCAGATCCATTTCGGCGATTTGTTGCGCGTGTTCCACCCGGATATCCTCATAAATGGCTCCCTGATTGATCCCGAACAGCATCTGCTGCCGGTTGATCGTATCCTCAAGGGAATTCAAACGCTCCATCTCCTTCTTACAGCGCGCCAGCCATCTCGTTGTCCGGTCCACAGAAGCCTGAATATATTCTCTTGTCGCCACACTCGACGGACATTCGTCAAATGCCATCGCGATCGTGGATGCCAGATTCGACTGGATCTGCATGCTCTCTTCCGGCCCCATGAAAATCTTTCTTCCATCGATGTGGGACTGGAAATACACGCCCTCTTCTTTGATCTTTCTAAGACCTGCCAGCGAAAACACCTGAAATCCACCGGAATCCGTAAGGATCGGCTTGTCCCATACCATAAATTTATGCAGTCCTCCAAGCTTCCGGATCACCTGATCCCCCGGACGCACATGCAGATGATAAGTGTTCGAAAGTTCCACCTGCGTTCCGATCTCCTGAAGATCCGCTGTAGACACTGCTCCCTTGATAGCCGCCACGGTACCGACATTCATAAACACCGGAGTCTCGATCACTCCGTGAACCGTGTGGAGTCTTCCTCTTTTGGCAAGACCGTCTCTTTTTATTAATTCGTACATAATACCCTCTTTCAACGTATCAGGACGGCATTCCTGTCGTCCTGAATCCATTCATTTCATATGATTTTGTTTTAATAGTGACACACGACCGGTGTCCCAGCTGACACGTTGTTAAATACAGTCTCCGCTACACTGTACGGAAGGTTCACACATCCCCTTGAACCGTGTGTCAGATAGCGGGTTCCTCCGAACGCAGCCTGCCACGGTGCATCATGCAGCCCGATTCCTCCGTTAAACGGCATCCAGAAAGATACCGGTGATTCCCACTCGTATGTGCCGTCCGGCTGCTTCGGTCCTCGAAGCGTCGCATTTTTCTGGCAATACTTAATGTAATAAACTCCCTGCGGCGTCGCATCGCCCCTGCTCGGAAGTCCCGTAACAATCGGTCCCTGGGTTACGACCGCTCCGTTAACGAACAAATACAAATACTGGTTTGTGAGATCCACTTCCACATACGTATTCCCCCAGTCAGGGCCGTCGTGTGTCGCCGCCGTTGTCCTGTATGCAGGCTCCTTCGTCACAGTCTCTCCCTTCTGGATACTGGCAACAAGTGCCTCATATTCCGCATCCCGGTCAATCGACCATCCGTAATCTCCGCCTTCTACATTGACTGTATTTCCATTTCCCGCCGTAAACGTACGCTGTCTTCCATACGTATTATATTTACTTGCAAGCCCCTTGATGTATTCAGCCACCTGATCCGTGTCAAAGGTGACGGCCATATTCCCATCCACCTTCACCCACTGTGAGATCAGTTCTTTATCGACCACTTCGGTTGAAGAACCGAATGTATAGGTAATACTTGCAGTCAGATATTTATTCATCGCCGAACATGCATCAATGACTTCCTGGGACTGCTCCGTAAACTGCGGTTTCACATAGCACTCTTCTTCCGTCATATCCATCTCCGGAAGAAAACCGGCAATATATTCGCTGACCTTTACCTCAAATACTTCACGGTTAATCTGAGATCCTGTTTCTTCTTTCTTAACCACGAATTCTGTCCCGTTGTATTCCGGAATCGCGGAAACCGGTGCCTGCTGATTTTCCTCTTTCATGCACGCAAGTCCGTCCAGAACCCCGGTCAGCTTCGCGCTGTCATACTCCACCCCGATTGAAGCTGTGATCTCAGGCGCTTTCCAGAGGCTCATCGGCCACAAAAAGGCATTCTGTTCTTTCAGAAGCTTCTCCAGTTCTTCACTTTTTTTATAAGTAAGATCAATCTCGCTGCCACTGATCGTCTCCGTATCTCCGTCAGACTCATGCAATGTAAGCGTGTAGCCCGCCACCTGTTCCTTCATGTAATTTTCCACATCGCTGACGGATTCAAGTGCGTGGTCTGTTCCGTTAATCGTGGTCTGGAACTGAAAATGACTCATGAAAAAGAACGCAAACCCCAGATAAACAGCCGCTGTAACTCCCAGGATCGACGCCAGCACGATCTTTGCGACCTTCTTCCGCTTTCTGCGGCGCTCAGCCTTCTCCTCATCGGTTTCTTCTTCCTCATCGAAGCTGTCGTCAAACTCCTCTTCAAAAGCTTCTCCATCTTCCGCACTCAATACCGGCTCCAGCTCTTCGCCGTCCTTTGCATCCAGCAGGAGTTCTTCCTCATATTCCTCCTCCGGAAGTGGTTTTCTTTTTTCTTTCTTCACCTTCCGGCCACGCTGTGCCTTGTACTTCACCTCTAACGAGTCTTCTTCATTCTTCTTATCAGCCTTCTTATCCCGACCTGCGGTCTGCGAAGAACCCAGGTCATCCACAGATAAATGGCTGCCTGAGCGATCCGATGCTTTCTTCCGATTCGTTTTGCCCGCTTTTTCCACTTTTTTATGTTGCCGGACAGACCCCTCTTCTTCATTCCTGTTCACCTCATCGTAGATTTCTTTCATCGTCTCTTCCATGATAAGCTCTGCGTTCTTCTCTGTATTCTCTTCTGTCATTTTCATATCCTTATCACCCATTCAGATAATTGCTCCCTCTAAACTCAATATGTGGTTATTATAATACGAACTCATTCCCAAATACAATACAAAACTCCCTTTTTTCCTTAATAAATTATTAAGATTGCTTGCGTCCCAACTTTTCTTCCATTATACTGTCATGTAGACAGGCCCCGCCCGTCAAACCAAAAAACAATATTGGGAATATCCTTTTCCCGTATTCACATACTCAAAAAGAAAGGCTTGGTGTATCAAATGGCAGGTTCCATTTATGGTAAATTATTTCAGATCTCAACCTGGGGCGAATCACATGGAAAGGGGATCGGCGTCGTGATCGACGGATGTCCCGCCGGACTTCCGCTTTCTGAAGAAGACATTCAGATCTATTTAGATAGAAGAAAACCGGGGCAGAGTAAATTCACAACGAAACGTAATGAGGGCGATACCGCAGAAATTTTATCCGGTGTATTCGAGGGAAAGACGACCGGAACGCCGATTTCCATCGAGATCCGCAATCAGGACCAACGCTCCCGTGATTACGGTAATATCATGAACGTATACCGTCCCGGACACGCGGACTACACTTTCGATGCCAAATACGGCTTCCGTGACTATCGCGGCGGCGGACGTTCTTCCGGGCGGGAGACCGCAGGACGTGTGGCGGCAGGCGCCGTAGCCTGCAAAATTCTGAATACTCTTGGAATCGAAGTGCATGCTTACACAAAGGCAATCGGCCCTTATATGATTCCCGAAGCGGAATATGATTTTAACCAGGTTTTCGAGAACCCGCTCTACATGCCCAATGCCGTCTATGCTTCAAAGGCTTCCGAATATCTTTCAAAATGCATGGAGGATCAGGATTCTGCCGGCGGCATCATTGAATGTTCTATTACCGGAATGCCTGCAGGAATCGGAGATACCGTATTCGATAAGCTGGAGGCCAATCTTGCGAAGAGCATCCTCTCCATCGGTGCTGTCAGAGGCTTTGAGATCGGAGACGGTTTCTCTGTTTCCGAATCAAACGGAAGTACAAATAACGACCCGTTCCGTTACGATGAAAACGGAGCCCTTACCAAACTTACCAACCACGCAGGCGGCACGCTTGGAGGCATGAGCGACGGAAGCCGAATCCTTTTCCGCGCTGCCGTAAAGCCGACCCCTTCGATTTCTCGTGAACAGCAGTCTGTAAATAAAGATGGGGAAAATGTCTCTCTCTCCATAACCGGCCGCCATGACCCGGTCATTGTACCGCGTGCCGTCGTTGTGGTTGAGGCAATGGCAGCCATCACAATCGTTGATCTGCTCTTCACCAATATGTGCGCGCGGATGGACAAAATCAGTGAGTTCTACCAAAGGTAGAAGGGAGCATTTTCTCTATGTGGAAACGAATTCTTGAATATCAGATTACAGAAACAACATTACAGACAAAAAATGCCAATCATATCCATGGGTTTTTAAAAGCCCATGGGTATTCTTCTGCTGTCATCCGCCATCTGAAAGAAACAGAAAACGGGATCTGCCGAAACGGAACCTGGGCACATATTCACGATCCCCTCATGCCGGGCGATATGCTGACCATTCAGCTCACGGAAGACACTTCTTCCCAAAACATCCTTCCGGTTCCGCTTCCGCTTTCCATTGTCTACGAAGATGAGGATCTGCTCGTGATAGATAAGCCTGCCAACATGCCGATCCATCCCTCCCAGGGAAATTACGACAATACGCTGGCAAATGCCTGTGCCTGGTATTTTTCTCAAAAAAACGAACCCTTCACCTACCGCTGCATTAACCGACTGGACCGCGATACGACCGGGCTGCTGATTCTGGCCCGCCACATGTACAGCGCTTCGCTTCTGTCCGCCATGGTCGCCAGACGTGAAATCCACCGCGAATACCGCGCGGTTGTGGAAGGATTGCTTCCCGAATGTGGAACCGTTGATGCCCCGATCGGGCGCTGTGAAGGCTCCACCATTGAGCGCGAAGTAAATGTCGAAAACGGAGAGCCTGCGCGTACACATTTTAAACGGCTTGCCCATACGACCGTTCCCGGAACCGGTAAAGAGTATTCACTTGCCGCCCTGTCGCTGGAAACCGGACGGACCCACCAGATCCGGGTACACATGAAACACATCGGGCATCCTCTCCCCGGTGATTTTCTGTACAATCCGGATTATTCCGTGATCGGCCGCCAGGCTCTCCATTCCTATCGCCTCACCTTCCGTCATCCGATTACCGGAACCAAGATGGATTTCCGCTCTCCGCTCCCGGACGATATGGTCCTCTGTCATGAATTTCGGGAGGCAGTATCGCATCAATAAATGCAATACGCCTCCCGTTTCTTTTTCTCACTCCTATTTTCTATATTTCGAAACATCCTCCGCCAATGAACTCTCTTAAAATCGAGTTCTGCGGTATATTTTCACTTCCGATCCCAACAACATAATCCAGAAACTTAAGCAGCCTCTTGGCTTCCAGGTATTCCTCGCAGTTTTTATCAATTCCGAACAGGATCGGCTCTGCATAAGCCTTCAGCACCGCCAGCTCATAAAGCAATGCTGAGTTAAACATCACATCCGCCTCTTCCTGATACGGGAAAATGTTGTTATCCTCGCCTCTTCGCACCGATTTCCACATCGCGATCGTATCCTTTGCAGAAGTACCGCGGGTTCTCGCATCCCTCACCATTCTTCGAAGAAGCCGTCCGTCCGTCGTCGGAATCCGATTGTGCTCATCGATATTCAGCTGCGTAAGTGCGCTGATATAAATTTTGAATTTATGCTCTCTCGGAAGCTCTCTGGTAAGTGCATCATTCAGACAATGAATTCCTTCAATCACCAGAATATCATTTTTCCCAAGCTGTTTGTAATCTCCTTTATATTCCCGTTTTCCGGTCTTGAAGTTGAAATATGGGATTTCCACCCGCTCCCCATTCAGAAGAGCCTGAAGATCCAGATTGAATTGCGCCACATCGATTGCCTCAAGGCATTCATAATTCGGCTTTCCTTCCTCGTCCAGCGGCGTTTCCGAGCGATTCAGAAAATAATTATCCACCGCAATTGGATGCGGCACCAGTCCGTTGACACGAAGCTGCACCGAAAGCCGGTGTGAAAATGTGGTCTTACCGGAAGATGACGGGCCTGCGATCAGAACAAACTTTTTCTCAGGCTGGGAAGCGATCTGCTCGGCGATCTGTGCGATTCGTTTCTCCTGAAGTGCCTCCTGCACCAAGATCAGCTCTTGTGGATCTCCTCTGGTCACAAAATGGTTGAGATCTCCGATTGTCTCGATTCCCATCCGATCTCCGCCCTGTGTTGATTCCTTTAATACTTGAAAAAGCTTGTGTTGCGGATTAAAAGGAGGAACCAGCTTCGGGTTTTCCTTTTCCGGCATCTGTACCACGAATCCCTCGTCGTATAGAAACAGTTTGAAATATTTTAGATATCCCGTAGACGGTACCATATATCCGTAAAAATAGTCTTCAAATTCATTGATGCTGTAAAGATTGACCCGGGATACCCGGCGGTAATGGAAAAGCTTCTCCTTATCTTTCATACCGTACTCGTGGAATTTTTCGATCGCATCGTCGGTATGGATTCCCTGCTTTCCGATTTCCAGATCCATCTCCACCATCTGGCGCATCCTGCTCTCGATTCTGTCAAGCAGCTCCTGATCCAGATACAGGTTCCCTTTAAGCGTAAAATAAAATCCCTTATCGACTGAATAATGGATCCTTACTTTTTTCACATTTTCATGCCCGGCTGCATCGTAGACCGCTTTTATGAGGAGAAAACTGACTCCGCGCCTGTAGGCCATATTGCCCAGCTCCTCTCCGGTTGTTACAAACCGAAGTCTGCAGTCCTTCGTCACCTTCTTGCGCAACTCCTGAAGTTTTTCGTTCACAAATACCAGCACGATGTCATTCTCATACTGATCCTGATATTCTTTTGCGATTTCAAGATACGTCGTTCCCTCGCGATACGCTCTTTTCTCACCGTTTATTTCAACCTGATAACGCTTCGTCTCCACCTTCCGGCACCTCCTTATTGACATAAAAAACTGTTTCCCGATCGTTACATAACCCAGAACGGATGACGGACCGGAGCCGTCCTGATCTCGGCCTCCGGAAAATGCTCTTTCAGAAACTGTTCCATATCTGCTATAAAAATATACTCTGTTCCATAATGCCCGGCATCGATGATTGCCAGTCCCTGAGCCAGCGCATCGATTCCTTCATGATGATCGATATCACCGGTCACAAGCACATCCGCCCCTTTCGCCAGAGCAGGGCCGATCATGCTCTTTCCGGATCCCGGAGATACAGCCATCCTCTTCACCGTTTTCTTCGGATCTCCGAAGACTTTCACACTCGGCAGTGCCAGACGTTCTTTGACAAAACCACAGCACTCCTCCAGAGTCATCGCTTCCTTCAGGTCAGCTACTCTGCCGATCCCCTCGTCCGGGTAAGTCTCCTCCAGTATCTCAGGATCCTTCATCTCCATAAATTCTCCGGCAAGATCCGCCATTCCCATCACATCATAATTTGTATGCATAGCATAATATGCAATATCTTCTCGGATCAGTCGGATTACCCTGCGTCCGATAAAACTCTGATCATTGATTTTTTTTAACGCTTTAAAAATCATAGGATGATGAGTAACCAGCATATCTGCTCCCCATGAAGCCGCATCTTCAATCACCTCATCGGTCGCATCCAGCGCAATATAGATCTTCCCAACCTCTTTCTCATATCTTCCCGCCAGAAGTCCGACATTATCCCATTCCATCGCACATTCTTTCGGATAACGTTTTTCAATGGTATCAATTATCTCCCTGCAAATCACGCTATGTACCTCCTAATAATACGTATTCAGAATTCCCCTGATCCATTCGATTCTATAGGAAATCTCTTCCATACGTTTCTTCGCACGCACGGATTCCTGACTTTCGAGCGCAGATAAAATTCTGTTCTGGATTTCCATCTCCCGTTCAAGAAACTGTCCGAGAACCGGATGTGCCTGCTGCAAAAGCACCCGTCCAAATTCCAGTTCTTCTTCGGAATACGGTATTTCCCCGGCACCTGCCATGCATGGAACTGCCTTCATCATCGGATAATATTTTCCATCCTCATAGACCATGTCTTCGGCCACGATCCGGTATCCTTCTTCGGTCAGGTATTTTCTGACGCTGTCAATCTCCGACTGCGGCTGCAGAATCAGTTCTTTGAGCGATCCTGCCGTATCTCTTTCCTCGGAAAGAATCCGTATGACAAGACCGCCGCCCATACCGGCGGCGATCATACAGTCTGCTTCATTCATTTGTAAGTTTTTAAGCCCGTCCGACAGCCGCGTCTGGATCTTTCCTTCCAGTCCGTGCTCCCGGATATGCTCCTTTGCCCTTTCAAGAGGACCTTTATTAATATCCATGGCAATCGCCGACGGTATCACACCCGCCTCGGTCAGATAAATAGGAATATACCCATGATCGGTCCCCACATCTGCCAGCCGCATCCCGGGCGTTACCAGCTCCGCGACAGCCTTAAGTCTCTTTGATAATTCCATCTCGTCCTCTAATCCAGATAATCTCTTAATTTTCTGCTTCTGCTCGGATGGCGGAGTTTACGGAGCGCTTTAGCCTCGATCTGACGAATACGCTCACGGGTAACATCGAATTCCTTACCTACTTCCTCCAGCGTTCTCGCTCTTCCGTCATTCATACCAAAGCGGAGTCTGAGTACCTTCTGCTCTCTGTCGGTCAGTGTATCAAGAACCTCATCCAGCTGTTCCTTCAAAAGCGTCTGTGCTGCTGCTTCCGCCGGCACCGGAACATTGTCGTCCTGAATAAAATCACCAAGATGGCTGTCTTCCTCCTCGCCGATCGGAGTTTCCAGGGAAACCGGCTCCTGCGAGATCTTCAGAATCTCACGCACACGTTCAACCGGCATGTCCAATTCTTCCGCAATCTCTTCCGGCGTGGGTTCCCGTCCCAGCTCCTGCAATAATTGTCTGGACACTCGAATCAGTTTGTTGATGGTTTCTACCATATGAACCGGAATACGGATGGTTCTTGCCTGATCCGCAATTGCTCTCGTGATTGCCTGACGAATCCACCAGGTTGCATAAGTACTGAATTTAAAGCCTTTCTGATAATCAAATTTTTCAACTGCTTTGATCAGTCCGAGATTTCCCTCCTGAATCAGATCCAGGAACAGCATACCTCTTCCCACATATCGCTTTGCAATACTAACAACCAGTCTCAAGTTCGCCTCAGCCAGGCGCTTCTTTGCGTCCTCATCGCCTTCCGCCATTCTCTTTGCCAGTTCTATCTCTTCCTCCGCACTCAGAAGCGGAACCTTACCGATCTCTTTCAGATACATACGGACCGGATCTTCGATACTGATTCCGTCCGGTACAGAAAGATCGATTTTCTCCATATCCACTTCATCCTCGTCAGACAGGATGATCTCCAGATCATCATCTGTGTCGTCCACATCTCCGCTGATGCGAAGTACGTCGATTCCAGACGATTCCAGATACTCGAACACCTTTTCCATCTGATCCGGTTCCAGCTCCATATCATGGAACACTTCGTTGATCTCACCGATTTCAAGAATGTTCTTTTTCTTTTTGGCAAGCGCAACCAGACTCTTTAATTTTTCTTCAAATTTTGCCACGTTCTCTACCATGTCGTGTCCTTCCTCTCATTGCTTGTTTATATTTTATCCCTAATTGATGGAAATATGCAGTTTCTGCAAATCCTGCAAAGCCTTCTTTGCATTCATGAGCCGCTGAAGTCCCTGGATGTCCGTGGAATCCAGCTTCTTCGTTGCCTCCTCAATACTGTACGCCTTCACGCGGATGATCGTCTCCTTGATCGCCTTCTCCTGTTCCTGCTTTGTCGTCAGTTCCTTGATCCTGGTGTGGAAAAGGGACGCCGCTTCTCGGTGATCGGCCTCTTCTGTAAAATGGTTCATGATCTTTGCCGGATTCACATCGCCCTGTTCGTACTGTTCAAACAAAAGCTCCGCCACCTGCCGGTACAGATCCGTTGTAAAATCCTCCGGCGTGATATAGCGGCTGATCTGCGGGAACAGTTCTTCATGGTCGATCAGCCAGGTCAGCAGGATCTTCTGCGACTTCATATGCCCGTCCTCTTTTGGAACGGTCTTATCCTGCGTCTGCTTCGGCCTTACCGCCGGTGTTGCCTGTCCACTCTGAATCGCCGTCTTTACGACCAGCTTCTTCAGTTCCTCATATCCGACACGATACGCTTTTGCAACTGCTTCAATATAATTATTTCTTTCGATCTCTTCTTCAAATTCTGCAAGTTTTCTGGATGCCATCCGCAGAAATTCTGTCTTGCCTTCGGGGGAAGTCATATCATAATCTTTCTCCATCATCTCCAGACTGAACATAAATCCGTTTCTGGCCTTTGCGATCCGCTCCTCAAATGCTTCCGCTCCGAGGTTCTTGATAAATTCATCCGGATCCTTATAAGGTTCCATACGGATCACTTTTGCGGTGATGCCGGCGTCCTTCAGAATCGGCACCGCCCTGAGTGCCGCCTTCGTTCCGGCTTCATCACTGTCGTACGTCAGGTACACTTCACTCACATACCGTTTGATCAAAGCGGCATGTCCGGGTGTCAGCGCCGTTCCCAGCGATGCCACAGCGTTCGTAAAACCTGCCTGATGTAAAGAAATCACATCCATATATCCCTCACAAATCAGAAAATATGGTTTTCTTGATGTCCGTGCCCGGTGCAGTCCGTAGAGATTCCTGCTCTTGTCAAATATCATCGTCTCCGGAGAGTTCAGATATTTGGGCTTTCCGTCTCCCATCACACGTCCGCCGAAACCAATGACACGGTTATTCACATCCATGATCGGAAACATGACACGATTCCAGAATTTGTCATAAATTCCGTTTCGCTCGTCTACATTTACCAGCCCGGCCTTGATGATCAGATCGTCATTGTAACCTTTCGATCTCAGATACTGATACAGATCATTGCTGTACTTGTTTGAATACCCGAGTCCGAACGCGGTGATCGTCTCCTCGCTAAGCTTGCGTCCCGTCAGGTAATCATGCGCGATCTTTCCTCCAGGCGCCTTCAGCTGCGCATAGTAATACTTTGCAGCCAGCTTGTTCATCTCCAGCAGGGTCGCCCTGAGATCCGCCCGCTCCTTCGCCTCTTTGGAATACTCCTCCTTTGGAAGCTCCACCCCCGCTCTCTGGGCGAGAAACTTCAGTGCCTCCGTAAAAGAGTAATTCTCATATTCCATAATAAATGTAAACACATTGCCGCCCGCACCGCAGCCAAAGCAATAATACATCTGCTTATCCCGGCTTACGGAAAACGACGGCGATTTCTCATTGTGGAACGGACACAACCCGAAATAGGAGCTTCCCTTCTTCTGAAGCTTCACATATCCCGATATTACGTCCACAATATCATTTTTCATTCTAACTTCTTCTATAATCTCATCCGAATAATACATGAAATCTTTACACCTTCCTGGTGTGAAAGCAAAACCAAAAGTTTCCAGTAGTAAAAAGCCCTCACATTTAATATATTCGACAAAACTTTTTGATTTCCTTTAATTTTTCCACGCTTCCGGAATAAAAATATCCTCAAATTTTTTTACGGCATAATTATCCGTCATGCCGGCAATATAATCACACACCACCTGCTCCGCCGAATCGCCTTTCTCCATCTGAATCCGGTATTGTTCCGGAAGAAGTTCCAGATGATCCTCATAATAAAAATACAAATTTTCGATCATATGGATCGCCTTCGTTTCCTCTCCCTTTGCACGGGGATTCTGGTAGACATGCTCAAACATAAACTTTCTCAGATCACGCATCGCCTCTTCGATTTCCTCCGACATCCGGATCTCCGGCTGATCCATGCTACTTATAATCACATCATGGATCATCGTGTTCAGCCGCGAACGCATCCCGGTTCCAAACACCTCTCGAAACCGGAGCGGTATATCCTCTTCAGTAAGGATTCCTCCACGTATCGCATCGTCAATATCATGGTTGATATAGGCGATCTTATCCGACAGCCTCACGATCTGCCCCTCAAGAGTTGCCGGTTTTCCCACACTCTTGTGATTGCGGATCCCATCGATGACTTCCCATGTGAGATTCAGCCCCTGTCCGTCCTTTTCCAGCACTTCCACCACGCGCACGCTCTGTTCGTTGTGTTTGAATCCGCCCGGACACACTCCGTTCAGAGCCCGCTCTCCGGCATGACCAAAGGGCGTATGCCCGAGATCATGCCCCAGACTGATCGCTTCTGCCAGATCTTCATTCAGCCGCAGCGCCTTCGCGATGGTCCGCGCATTTTGTGAAACCTCCAGAGTATGTGTCAGCCTTGTGCGATAATGATCCCCTTTGGGAAGCAGAAATACCTGTGTCTTCTGTTTCAGCCTGCGAAACGATTTACAGTGCAGGATCCGGTCTCTGTCTCTTTGAAAGACCGGCCGAATATCACACTGCGCCTCTTCTCTTTTTCTTCCTCTCGTATTGACGCTTAGTGTCGCATACGCACTTAAATATTCTTTTTCCCGCTGTTCCATCTGCTCTCTGATCGTCATATTCCTGCTCCCTTTCAGCGATCTGTTCATGCGAACTTCTCATTATTTTTCTTCTTTCAGACGTTCTTCAATGGCATGAACCACCGTCTCAAGCACTTTGATCCTTGCATAATACTTGCAGTTTCCTTCCACTACGACCCACGGTGCATGCGGTGTGGAAGTACGAATCAGCATCTCATTGACTGCTTCTTCGTACTGATCCCATTTTTCACGGTTTCTCCAGTCTTCATCGGTGATCTTCCACTGTTTTTCCGGATTTTCCTGGCGCGCCTTAAACCTTGCTGCCTGCTCATCTTTATCGATCTGCATCCAGAATTTCAGCACGATAGCGCCGGCATTCACCAGATCCTGCTCCATATCATTGATTTCCTTGTAGGCTCTCTGCCATTCTTTCGTCGTACAGAATCCTTCGATTCGTTCTACCATCACACGGCCGTACCAGGTTCTGTCGAAGATCGCAATGTGGCCCGCTTTCGGCATAGCTCTCCAGAAACGCCACAGGTAATGATGTGCTTTCTCAATATCATTCGGGGATGCAGTCGGATTTACCACATATCCTCTCGGATCCATGTGTTCCGTCAGACGCTTGATCGCGCCGCCCTTGCCTCCGGCATCCCAGCCCTCGAAGCCGAGCACCACCGGAATTCTTCTGCGGTACAGTTCACCGTGGAGACGTTCCATCTTGCCCTGCAGTTCCTTAAGCTGCTCTTTGTACTGCTTCTTGCTGAGCTTTTTGGACAAATCCGCCTTCGCAAGCAGCGATTCCTGGAATTCTCTCTCTCCACCGCTTCTTCTCTCTTCCTGTGCTTCCTCCGGCATCTTCACCTTCTCCAGCGCCATCTGCATTGCATGGATCACTGTCGTGAAGATCTTCGCTGTTGCATACCGCTTATCCGTCGCTTCAATGATCGTCCACGGTGCATAATCCGTATCTGTTTTCCGAAGCATCTCTTCATTCATCTGCTCATATCGTGCAAATTCCTTATTTCTCTTCAGATCGCCCTCGCTGACTCTCCACTTCGTCTCCTTCGATTCCATCAGCTTTTTGAACCGCTTTTTCTGTTCTTTCTGATCGATCGCAAGAAACAATTTCACAATGACCATTCCGTCATCTGTAAGCTGCTTTTCAAAAGAACGAATCGATTCATAGTCTGCCGGCAGTTCTTCTTCCGACACTTTGCCGTCGAACCGGTCGATCTGTACTCTGCGGTACCAGCTCGTATCGTAGATCGCAATTCTTCCCCGCTCTGGCGTCTTCGTCCAGAAACGCCACATGAAAGGGTGCATCCGTTCCTCTTCCGTTTCTTTCTTAACCGCATGTACCTCAAATCCTCTCGGATCCAATCCCTGGATCAGACGTCCGATCTGCAGGCCTTTTCCCGAAGCTCCGTACCCTTCAAAGGCGATCATCACCGGAATTTTCTGTTCCTTGCATTCCCGCTGCAGATGCCCAAGCTCCAGCTCCAGCGTCTCCATCTTCTCCTTGTATTCTTCCTTGCTCATTTTCTTTGTTAAATCTACTTTTTCTAACATACGGCTACCTCCTGACATCCGTTTCGCCATTTTTTCTTCTTCTCATCTCAATTCGTCTGGCATTGATTGAAAAAACGCATAAATAAACCGCTCAATTATTTATTATTTTACTATATTTTCTTTCAATTAGGAAGAGGATTTGTTAAATATCGAATTTTGTTTCTATTTCCATTTTAATTATTAATATTGCGAATATATTTTTTTAAGAAAATTATGTTGACTTTCCCCATATAATCATGTATTATAGCTGTTGTCAGCAAAACATAAACAAAATAGTTGGTATGCGGAAGTGTCGGAACTGGCAGACGAGCAAGACTAAGGATCTTGTGACTATTGCAGTCGTGTGGGTTCAAGTCCCATCTTCCGCATTATTTTTTTGAAAAAGCCCTTGAATTTTCATGGGTTTTTCTTTTGCTCCATTAAACACAGAAACAAACACTTTATAATCCATAGCAATTATCATAAAAAACTTTTTTCTTATTGACAAATCCATTTATTTAATATATAATAAAGCAGTCGCGCGGAAGTGTCGGAACTGGCAGACGAGCAAGACTAAGGATCTTGTGACTATTGCAGTCGTGTGGGTTCAAGTCCCATCTTCCGCATTTTTAATTAAATGGGAAGCCTTGATTCGAGGCTTCCCATTTTTTGTTCTTTTTGATTACTGATAATAAGGAATTCCTACCGAAACATTTTCCCCTATGCTTCCAAAGAGTTGTTTCAAAACTTCTGTATTTTCTCTTGTCTGGTTATATGCAAAAGAATTATACTGCGACAACAAATTTCTTGCATTATTTTTATACTCCAAAAAAATTGCATTGTGACAGTCATACCATTCACCAGCCATACATTTTTCTAATTCGTTCATAACAACTCCCTGTCTCTTCTTCTGTTCTGCCAGAGCAACACCACTGCCCCTGCCACGATCACGATCGAGATCATCTGCGAGGTAGAAAGCATTCCTATATTTCCCCTGTCATCTGCCCGCAAAAATTCCATCAAGAATCTTCCGACACCGTAAAGTATCATATATAATGCTCCGCCGTCTCCGGTATGCTTGATCTTTTTATAATAAAGAAGAAGAATTGCCGTGATCAGGAAATCGCCCGCTGACGAAAAGAGCTGTGTCGGCAATACCTTGACACCTGCCGGTGCCATGCTGTTGGCCGGGAAAACCACTCCCAGAAAGGACTGTGTCTCTCTTCCGTAACAGCAGCCTGCCAGAAAACAACCGATCCGTCCGAATCCCTGAGCCAGTGAAATAGAAGGTGCACACAGATCAAAATATTCCAGAAAAACAAGTCCTTTGATCCTGCAGTATATAATGGCTGCCAATACTCCTAAAATGATTCCGCCGTACACCACAAATCCTTCTGATCCCAGAACGCTGAGAGGATCTTTGATAAATGCAGGGAATTCCACGATCACATAGAGAAGCTTCGCTCCGAGAAAACCGGCAAGTACTCCGTAGAGTGCAATATCGATGACCGCTTCCGGATTCAGCTTGTATTTTTTAGCTCGGTACATGCCCATTGCAATGCAGCATAAAATGCCGATCGCTATCATCAATCCGTAACCGTGGATCGTGATTTTTCCAATTGTTAAAATGTCTGTCTTCATGTTCTATCCTCATTTCTATCTGATATGTTCTCCGGGATTTTCATCCTCAAAATCGAACACACACCGTTCAAACGCATTGATCACATGCGTATCCTGGTATTTGTCGTATCGTTTATGCTGTCTTCCGTAGGACATATGTACATGTCCGTGCAGGAAATACTTCGGGCGATATTTTTCCATCAAATTCAGGAACACTTGGAATCCCTGATGCGGAAGATCTCTCCCGTCATTCAGTTCATAAGCCGGTGCATGCGTCACAAGGATATCAAATCCCCTCCTTCTGAGCAGCTGAAACCAGAGTTTGTGTACGCGTTTTTTCATGCCGCGCTCTGTATACTGATGCTCTCCCGGTTTATAGCGCATAGAACCGCCCAGCCCCAGGATCCGGACCCCTTTGTACACATAAATCTGATCGTCGATGCAGATGCATCCTTCCGGCGGAATCTGCGCATATTTATCATCGTGATTTCCGCACACATAGAGTACCGGTGCTGATGTAAATGTTGCAAGGAACGAAAGATAATGAGGATCCAGGTCACCGCAGGAAATGATTAAATCAATTCCCTGCAGTTTACTTTTTTCAAAATGATCCCATAAATATGCAGATTCTTCGTCTGCAATCGCAAGTATCCTCATAATCTCTTTAGCCTTTCTTCTCTATTCCCTGCTGCTGGATCGTGGGCTTGGTTTCTTCAAGCATTTCATCTGCTTTCGGAATCGTTCCGATCACATTCTCCGCCAACCAGTCCATCGTCACAATTTCTTCCGGCGTCAGATCTCTGGAAGGATCTGACTGTACAATTCCAGTCTGAGAATAGAGCACTCCCGAGAACGGATTAAACTCTCCACTACTGATTGTTTTCTTCAGCAGCTCAACCAAACGTTTGGTGCCAATCGGCAGGCTGTCTGAGCAAATAACATCGATCGCGCCGGATGACATTCCCCACCAGTAATTGATTGCTTTCAGTTCCGTAGATTTATCATCGTATTTCCATGTTCCGTCCATAATCGTCCGAATCAGCTGTTCGTAGAATTTTCCCCAGTGCCACAGAGGCATGGCAAGACTTCTCGGATACCCGTTTTCCATCCGGTAAATACCAAAATATCTGGAGGACTCTTCCGGAATCACCATATCCATACCGGAAATAATGTTTGCCCCTGATTTCCGGATATTTTCAAGCGCATCACTATCTTTTTTCTTATACCATTCCAGATAGACCTGTGCTCTCGGATTGATCATTTTCGCTCCCAGCGCAAATGCATTGATATTGGCAATAGCACCAAAGATCGGGTAATCGGCCAGATATGCGATCTTGTTATTCTCAGCCATCGCGCCTGCAATCGCTCCCATCAGGAATTTCGCCTCATGCATACGGGCGTAGTAAGTCCGGATATAACGATGAGAAGTATTCAAAGAACAGTTCAGAATCCGGATATCCTGATTTGCGATCGCCGCTTTCACACTGGCCTGTGTAAAGGCCGGTGTCGTCGTAAATACAATATTACATCCATTTTGAATTGCCTCACCTATCACGTCTTCTACTGTCTCCGGCGTGACATTATCATAATACACGGTCGTAACTTCGTCCGGGAACGTCTGCTCCAGATGCAGTCTTCCAAGCTCATGGGCATATGTCCATGCGGAAGATGACGGCGTTTTTTCATATATAAAGGCAATCTTAAGCTTCGGCGAACTCAACGGGAGAAGACGGCTCAGAAGTGGTTTCTTCTCGCTTGTCGGATTCATCTTAAGCTCCACTTCTTTGTCGACACCGATCAGCTCAAATTCTTCCCAGCTCTTGGTAATCATTTCTTTCAGCTCACTGCTGGTCTTTTCTTCCAGTGTCTGATAACCGTAAAGCTTAATGAAAGCCAGAAATGCATCCCCCGCCGTAACCGGGAGTTTCTCTCCGCCTCTTGCTTTAAATTCAGCAGTAAATCTTGAATAAGCCGAACTGAACGTCAGCTTTTCATCCTCACTCCACACCTCATCCGTGCCTTTTCCGACAGCCTCCTGCAGCTTTTTAAAACTACCTTCCTGACTGAACCAAATATAATTGATCTTAGACAAGTCATAGAAATCGAGAAACTCATAATATATTTTGTTTTCTTTTTCATCGGTACGTTTTGGTATAATCCTCGTTACCGTACCCGGAATAGACGTAACACCATAATATTTCATGACACTGACACGCTTATTTCCTTCTTCTACATAGAATTTATTCATAAATTCATACGCCTTGATCGGATCCCTCAAGCCTTCATTTTCATGAATAGTACTTAAGGTCGCCCATTTCTGCGCAAACTCTGTATTTTCCCTCAAAATCGGCATAAAATTTCCGGCAAATGCATTACTTCTTCCACCATGTCTCGTACCCACGATCTGATCCATCGGGATCTGAACCAATCCAAGCGGCACTTCTGAAAATGTTCCCTTTGTCGGGAGTATATCATCAAGGACAGGAAGTGTCGGTCTGACTCCCCGAAGCATCCTTGACTGATAATCGCGTTTTCCAGCTTTATATGCTTTGCTATATTCTTCTGATGACATAAAATATCCTCCTTTGAGAATTTACTGATCCATCTTATACTTTCTATACAAGGATACCTTCTTCTCGATTGGAAATCAAGCCTTTCCATATAAAATAATTTTGCCTGTATTTCACGCCGATCTATCGGCTGAAGATTCCCCGGCTACAGTTCTCGATCCGCGATAATACGTCCTTTTTTCAGATTTGGCTCGATAAAATTCTTCCGCGAGTAATCCCACAACTCCTCCGAACCTTCTGCCGTTCGTTCATTTCTCTTTAAAATCTGTGAAAGCTTCACCTGATGTTCTTCCCATGCTTTTCCGTCCGTCGCCGCATTCAACATGATCGGCTGAACGTTATCCATGGTTCTTGCGAATCTGGCTTCCGGTGTCTTTCTCTCTTCAAATTCTTCCCAGAGTTTTCTCAGCCGCTGTCCCTGATCCTTGGGGAGCAGTCCGAAAATGCGTTCCGCAGCTTTTTCCTCTCTTTCACTCTGGGTTGCCTTCGCGGCTTCATCATAGGCATAGGTATCCCCGGCATCAATCTCCACGATATCATGGATCAGAAGCATGGTAACTGTTTTCAGCACATCGATCGGCTCATTGGAATATTCACTAAGGAGAATCGTCATCAGTGCCATGTGCCATGCATGCTCTGCATCATTTTCCTTTCTGGCAGCGCCTGTGAGATAGGTCTGGCGGCCGATGAACTTTTCTTTGTCAATTTCACGGATAAAATCGAATTGTTGATCCAGGCGGGATTGTTCCGGGTGGGATGGGGTGATTTTTTTGGTATTCATAAGGGGAACTCCTTTCTTTTGGGGGTGGGACATTCGAAATCCGCCCTGTCGGGCTGTTTCGAATGGAAGTTTGTGGGGTGTGTCGTTTTGTTTTTTGATAATACCCACGGATTGTTCCGCACTTCGTGCTCCCACATCTTCGCTCCGCTTCGGTCGGCGCTATACGGATGTCCACTGGACATCCAGTGCCCTCCAATCATTCGAAATCCGCCCTGACGGGCTGTTTCGAATGGAAGTTTGTGGGAGTGTATCGTTTTGTTTTTTGATAATACCTACGGATTGTTCCGCACTTCGTGCTCCCACATCTTCGCTCCGCTTCGGTCGGCGCTATACGGATGTCCACTGGACATCCAGTGCCCTGGTATTATCAAAAAACCCCGCAGATTTCTCCGCGGGGCTTCCCTCTTCTCTCTCAAGCGTTAAGCAAATCGTCTTATCTTATGCAAGTGCTTTCTTTGCTACGTCAGCGATTGCTGCAAATCCTGCTGCATCGTTAACTGCGAGCTCAGCAAGCATCTTTCTGTTCATGTCAACACCAGCTACTTTTAAGCCGTGCATTAACTTGCTGTATGATAAACCATTGATTCTTGCAGCAGCGTTGATACGTGCGATCCATAACTGACGCATCTGACGCTTTCTCTGCTTTCTTCCAGCGTAGGAAGATGTAAGAGCTCTCATAACAGACTGTTTTGCAACTCTGTACTGTTTAGAACGTGCTCCTCTGTATCCTTTCGCTAATTTTAAAGTTCTATTATGTTTCTTTTTAGCGTTCATGCCGCCTTTAATTCTTGCCATTTCTTACTCCTCCTTCTATCGTTAACCCTATCTTAGAGATATGGTAATACTTTCTTCATGTTCTTTACGTTAGTAGCATCTGTGATAGTTGACTGTCTAAGATTTCTTTTTCTCTTTGTAGATTTCTTAGTTAAGATATGGCTCTTGTAAGCTTTATTTCTTTTTAACTTACCTGTTGCAGTTTTTTTGAAGCGCTTTGCAGCTGCTCTATTTGTTTTAATTTTTGGCATGATGATTTCCTCCTTAATATAAAATGTTTATTTTTAACGTTTTTCAGTTAAAACCATGCTCAGACTTCTGCCTTCCAGTTTGGCCGCTTTTTCAACAACAGCAACATCTTTCAGCATATCTGCAAAATCATCAAGGATATGTTTACTCTGCTGCATATGGGCCATTTCTCTACCTCTGAAGCGAAGTGTAACTTTGACTTTATTACCTTTCAAAATGAACTTCTTCGCATTATTCATCTTGGTATTCATATCATTCGTATCAATATTCGGTGAAAGACGCACTTCTTTAACTTCGACAGTCCTTTGCTTTTTCTTTGCTTCTTTTTCTTTTCTCGCCTGTTCGTAGCGGTATTTACCATAATCGATGATCTTACATACAGGCGGCTTTGCTGTCGGAGCGATCTTAACCAGATCGAGTTCCGCTTCCTGTGCCAGCTTCATTGCTTCCTTTGCTGACATAATTCCTAATTGTTCCCCACTCTCGCTAACGACACGCACCTCTCTGTCGCGGATTTGTTCGTTGATCATTAAATCGCTAATTGTTGTGCACCTCCATAAATAAAAATAAGTGAATAGTTCTCAGACCATCCACTTCTCATTGCACAAAACACCCTTTCACGGTATACTGTCATCGATATCAAACCATTAGTCGCTCGATTGCGCTAAGGTGAGAGTGGACACTCTGCTTTCTTTTTCGCTTCACGCAAATATTAATCTAACACATTTCTTATCCCGTGTCAACAGTTATTTCTTTATTTTTGTTTGTTTATTAATTTCCTCAATATAACCATAAAATAATTGATTTATTTCCATCATCATGTCATAATCATACTACTTGCATATCATACAAGGAGGTTTTTCATGCAAACAAGAAGTAATTTTTCCAACAAACTGGGATTTGTTCTGGCCGCTGCCGGTTCTGCGGTAGGACTCGGCAACATCTGGCGTTTCCCATATCTGGCTGCCAAATATGGAGGAGGCAGCTTTCTTCTGGTCTATTTGATTCTTACAGTCACATTCGGCTTCACGCTCATGATCGCCGAGACTGCGCTTGGACGTAAGACCGGGCTGAGCGCCATCGGCGCATTTCAGGCACTTGACAGGCGTTTCGGATTTTTGGGGATCCTCGCTTCTATCGTGCCGGTCATTATTTTTCCTTATTATTCTGTCATCGGCGGATGGGTGACCAAATACCTTTTTACGTTTCTTTCCGGTGAGATAACGGCTGCTGCGGACAATAATTATTTTCCGAATTTTATCGGCGAAACCGGCGGTCCGATCGTGTGGTTCAGTATTTTTTTACTTGCGACCTCAGTTATCGTCATGCTGGGTGTCGAAAAAGGGATCGAGAAAGTGAGCAAAGTCATGATGCCTGTCCTCATCATCCTGACACTGTTTATCGCAGTTTATTCCTGTACGATTGACGGTGCCATGGAAGGGGTCGCTTATTATCTGAAGCCGAGCCTGCAGCATTTTTCTGTCAAAGCAATCCTCGCTGCCATGGGACAGATGTTTTATTCTATGTCACTTGCTATGGGGATCATGGTCACTTATGGTTCTTATATGAAGAAAGAAAATCATCTGGAAAGTGCCGTCCGTCAGATTGAGATTTTTGACACGGGAATTGCTTTTCTGGCCGGACTGATGATCGTTCCGGCTGTGTTCGCTTTTTCCGGCGGTGACAGCTCTGCGCTCAGCGCCGGGCCGGGACTGATGTTCATCACGCTTCCGAAAGTATTTAACAGCATGCCTATGGGGCAATTGGTCGGAGCTGTTTTCTTCCTGCTGGTACTTTTAGCGGCACTCACATCTGCCATTTCCCTGATGGAAACGATCGTCTCCATTATCATGGACCGTTTTCATCTGAACCGTACCGCGTCCAGCCTGATCGTGACTGCTTTTTCCTTTGCGCTGGGCATTCCCTCCTCTCTGGGATTCGGCAGGCTGAAGCACATTTCCCTGGGTGGAATGTCGATCCTCGATATGATGGATTTCATAAGCAACAGTATTCTGATGCCGATTGTCGCAATTCTTACCTGTCTGTTCGTCGGTTTTATCATAAAACCGAAAACGATCGTCGACGAAGTGAAAGAAACAGATGGGACATTTAAATCCGAAAAAATGTTTTCGTTCATGATTAAATGGATTGCACCATGGTTTCTGGCTGCAATTTTCGTAAGCTCGATTGCAAGTGCTCTGGGGATTTTCGCGCTGTAGATCCTGCACTTTAGTTGCAACTCTTTCATGGAAACAGAAAAACGGATATTTTTCATTTTAGAAGAACAGAGGGGCGTAACCTGTCAGCAGGTCACGCCCCTTATTTTCATGATTCTTTCTAAATTTATCTCTTTTCTCCCATACAGAACACTGCCACCACGCCCGGGCCGGTATGGCTTCCGATCACGCTTCCGATGCAGTTGATCAGGATATTCTCGATCCCCATCTTCTCTCTGACCAGCTTTGCCACATACTGGGCATCCTCTTCGCAGTCGCCATGGGTGATCATGATGATATCATTCTCCCATCCTTTGGACTGCTCCACTGCCATGTTCACAATATGCTGAAGTGCTTTTTTGCGTCCCCGCTGTTTTCCGATCACCTGAAGCTCTCCGTTGTCATTCATATGAATGATCGGCTTGATCTGGATCATCGTTCCCATGATAGCCGCCGTTTTGGACACTCTTCCGCCTCTGTGAAGGTGGTTCAGGTCATCGATCGCGACATTATGGCAAATGTGCAGTTTGTTTTCTTCGGTCCATTTTGCCACTTCTTCCAGGCTCTTTCCGGCGCGCTTTAACTGGACTGCTTTATAAACCAGAAGTCCTTCTCCTAAGCAGGCGCACAAGGAATCCACCGTAATGATCTTACGCTCCGGGTATTCCTCCATCAGTTCTTCAGCAGCCATCCGGATACTGTTAAATGTTCCGCTGAGTGCAGAAGAAAATCCGATAAACAGAATGTCCTTTTCTTCCTTCACATACGGTTCCAGTGCTTTTTTTGCCTGCTCCGGATTCACCTGGGAAGTGGTCGGAAGAGAACCGGCTCTAATTTTGTCAAAGAATTCTTTTCCGCTGAGCCCGCTCATATCTTCATACGTAACGCCATCCATAATGTAGGACAACGGAATATAAGGCACCTGCAGCTCTTCTATCAGATACTCTTTTGGTAAATCTACCGTACTGTCTGTCATAATTATATATTCACTCATTTGAAACCCTCCTGTAATACTATCTTGTTTCATTTGTTTCCCAGTTCTTCAGGACTTTCCTGATTGTAATTGTAAAAAGAACGATCGTCGTAAGTACCGAAAGGATATCTGCCACCGGTTCTGCATAATATACGCCCATAACACCGAAAAACCGCGGCAGGATCATAGCCAGCGGGATCAAAAGGATCACTTTACGCAAAAGAGCGATAAACAATGAAGCTTTTGCCTGTCCCAGGGCGATAAATGTAGTTTGACATGCCATCTGTATCCCGAACAATGTCGTTCCGAGGAAATAGACCGGCATAACCTGATTGGTAACTGTAAGAAGCTCTTCTTTATTCGTAAAAAGCCCACTGAACACCTGCGGGTGCAGGATGGCAATCCCACTCATCACCAGTGTCACCGTCAGGCAGATCGTCACCATACGTTTAAAGGTGCCGAGTACCCGTTCTTTATTGCCTGCTCCATAATTATAGCTGATGATCGGCTGCATTCCCTGATTCAGTCCCTGTACCGGAACAGAGATCAGCTGCATGACACTGGTCAGGATCGACATGGAGCCCACATAAAGGTCACCTCCATAAATCTTCAGCCTGCTGTTCAGTGTAATCATCACCAGCGATTCGGTGCTCTGCATGATAAAGGGCGAAATGCCGAGTGCCGCAATATGGCGGATCATTCTTCCGTCCAGCCGTACATAGTCTTTGCGAATGCGGACCACACTCTTTTTAGAAGTCAGGAATCTGACAACCCATACTGCGCTCGCCGCCTGTGAAAGGATTGTTGCAAATGCCGCACCCCTGACTCCCATTTTCAAAGCGAAAATAAAAATCGGATCCAGGATAATATTGATCACTGCTCCGATGAGGACCGACAGCATCGCTGTCCTTGCATTCCCCTGTCCACTGATAAACGTATTCAGTCCCAGCGCAAACTGTACAAATATCGTTCCCAGAAGGTAAATGGTAATGTACTCGCTGGCATAAGTAATGGTATTTTCCGTCGCGCCGAACATATAAAGCACCGGCGTCTTCACGATCAGGAAAATAACCGTAAGCGCGATCGAGAACGTAATAAGAAGTGCCGTACAAGTCCCCAGAATCTTTTCTGCCTGCTCGTAATTCTTCTTGCCGAGTTCAATTGAAGCAAGCGGTGCACCTCCCATACCTGCAAATGCACTGAACGCCGAGATAATCATAATAATCGGGAACGTCACTCCCACACCTGTCAGCGCCATATCGCCGTACCCTTCAATATGACCAATGTAAATCCGGTCAATGATATTATAGAGTACATTAATCAGCTGGGCCGCAACCGCCGGAAGCGCGAGACTTACAATCAACCTTCCAAGCGGCTCCGTGCCCAGCCTTTCATCCTGTTTTTTCTCCATATTATAACCTGCTTTCTCATAATTTCAACAGATAGATTATAATATGCTTTTCCTTTTTTCACAAGCGTTCCCAGATCATCTTAAGATTCTTTTTACAGTTTTTGTAAAAAATAATCTCTCATTTAAGGTAGTTTGACATTCAAATAACTTTTTCCAGACAGTGTTTTATTGACACAGATACACCAGATTACGATCACGCATCCGATAACAAATCCAACCAGATTAAAGACTGCGGTCAGAATCAGAAGCAATAGACGCATGAATTTGAGTGCGTAACCCAGTTCAAAATTCGGCTGTGTGTAATTGGCAACGGAAACAAACGCCATGTAAAGCATCACTTCGGAGTTGAACCATCCTGATTGCACCGAAAACTCGCCCATAACAATACCTGCGATCACACTGAGCGGCGTACTTAACATGCTTGGCGTATTCAGCGCAGCGAGACGTAATCCGTCGATCGCCAGTTCCAGGATAAGGATCTGGTAAATCAGCGGGACATTGACCGTATCCCTTACAACGACGAAATCAAAAGCCTTCGGCACCCACTGAGGGTTCTGCATCAACAGAAGAAAAAGCGGCACCACGAAGATGGTCAGCACGGTTATGATCGCTCTGGAGACCTTCAAATAAATATTTGTAATGGGCGGGAAATAGTGATCATTCGCCTCCTCGATCATATCAAAGATCGAAGTCGGAACAACCAGCGCAGACGGCGAATTGTCAACCAGAAAAATAATCTTCCCCTCCAGAAGGCAGGCTGCAGCTGTGTCGGGACGCTCTGTAAATTTGAACTTCGGAAAAGGATTGAACCATTTCCTCTTGAACAGTGCTTCCGCCAGACTCTGCTGATTCATGCGAAGATCATCCACATGAATATCCGCAAGCTTCTTCCGGATATTCTGGAGCATTTCCTGATCCACCCGATCCGCCATGTAGCAAATCGCTACATCCGTTCGGGTGCTTTTGCCCACTTCAGACATTTCCATGATCAGATTCTCATCCCGGATCCTGCGCCGCATCAACGCTGTGTTGAACACGATCGTTTCCACGAATCCGTCTCTTGATCCACGCAGGGATTTGTCTTTCTCCGGCTCTTCCACGCTCCTGGCCGGATAGGTTCTGCAGTCGATCGCAACGCACGCCTCATAACCTTCAATAAAAAGACAGGTCACCCCCGACAGGATATTTTTCACGATCTCATCAAAATTTCCAAGGATGTCTACCTCCACATAAGGCACATTTTTCTCTGCAAATGCGGTTGCATCATCGGGCATATCTTCCGGCTTGATATGAAAAAATGAATCCATGATTTTCAGCATCGATTCATCTTTTGTAAAACCGTCAATAAAATAGAACGTTCCCTTCCGTCCTCCGATTTCCATATTCCGTTGTATGATGTCAAAGCTCTCCTGCACGGGAAGAATGCCGGATATCTTTCGGATATTATCCTCCAGTTTTTTACTTACCTCTAAATCTTCCATATTGAAATTCCTCCATATGGAATCATTCTTCCCGTCAGAAGGTGAAATTATACGATATTTTCTCTATTTTACAGCCGCTCCAGATCCTTCATCCATACTGCGGCACAGGCGTCACTCGGCATACGCCAGTCTCCTCTCGGTGAAAGTGCCACCGTACCGATCTTCGGTCCGTCTGGAAGACAGGATCGTTTAAACTGCTGTGCAAAGAACCGTTTGTAGAACGTCTTCAGCCATTTCAGTATGATCTCGTCCTCATACACACCCGCAAAAGCTAGCTTTGCCAGCCGGTAAATCTTGGACGGTTCAAATCCGAATCGCAATACATAGTAGAGATAAAAATCATGCAGCTCATACGGACCCACCAGATCTTCCGTCTTCTGCGCGATCTCTCCGTCTTTCGGCGGCAGAAGTTCCGGGCTGACCGGTGTATCCAGCACATCCAGAAGCACTGCCTTTAATTCCTCATCCCGGCAAGTATCCGCATAATACTGTACCAGATGCCGCACGAGCGTCTTCGGCACAGAAGCGTTGACTCCGTACATGGACATATGATCGCCATTATAGGTAGCCCATCCGAGTGCCAGCTCCGACATGTCTCCGGTACCGATAACCATCCCCCATTCCTGATTGGCAATATCCATCAGAACCTGGGTTCTCTCCCTTGCCTGAGAATTTTCATAGGTCACATCATGCACCTCTTCATCGTGCCCGATATCCCGGAAATGGGTCTTCACCGCATCCGCGATCCGCACTTCTTTTAATGTTGCTCCCAGCTTCACTGACATCCGGCATGCATTTTGATAAGTTCTGTCGGTCGTGCCAAAGCAGGGCATCGTCACCGCAATGATATCCTCCCTTTTCTTCCCCGCCATGTCAAATGCCTTGGCAGTCACCAGAAGTGCCAGCGTTGAATCCAATCCTCCGGAAATTCCCACAACTGCCGTTCTGGAATTGGTGTGTACAAGCCGCTTCTTCAGCCCCATCGCCTGGATCATCAGAATTTCCTCACAGCGCCGGTCTCTCTCAGACTGATTCTGCGGCACAAACGGCGCCGGAGAAAATTCTCTGGTGAGATCCGTCTCTTCCACCGGAATCGTAAATAGAATCCTTGGCAGGATCCGCTCTTCCTTCGTCAGGAAGGTAGTATTCTTTCTGCGCTCACTTAAAAGCCTGCAGATATCGATTTCACTTAGGATCATTTCATTCGCAAAACGTCTTGCTTCTTTTAAAATCGTTCCGTTTTCCGCGATGATATTGTGGCCGCCGAACACAACATCGGTCGTCGACTCACCATCCCCCGCATTGGCATAGACATACCCTGCGATCAGACGTGCGGACTGTCCTTTAATCAATTCCTCCCGGTAACTGTCCTTGCCGATGGTCTCATCACTTGCCGAACAGTTGACCAGGATCACCGCTCCTTCCCTTGCCGCATCAATACTCGGTGGAATCGGTGACCAGACGTCCTCACAGATTTCCGCGGATACAACAAGCTCCTTCATCTCCGCTGCCTGGTAAAGAATCTGCGGTCCGAACGGAATTTCTTTCCCACCAAACGAAATCATCCGTACTTTCTTTGGTCCCGGACGGAACTGACGCATCTCATAGAATTCTCCGTAGTTTGGAAGAAACGACTTAGTCGTAAATCCCAGGATTTCCCCGTTATTAAGCGCTGCAGCCACATTATAGAGCTCCCCGTCCACCGAAAGCGGCATTCCTACAAATACAAGACTGTTTCCTTCCTTCGTTTCTTTTGCAATGAACTGAATTGCTTTTTCAGATTCTTTTAGAAGAATATCCTGTGTAAACAGATCGCTGCAGGTATAACCGGTAAGGCAGAGCTCCGGAAATACAATGATCTTCGCACCTTCCTGCTCGGCCTCTTTAATCTTCCTGCGAACTTCCTCACAGTTATGCCACACATCCGCCACCCGGATATCCGGCGTCACTGCCGCCACTTTGATAAATCCATGCTTCATGTCTTTTCTCCTATCTCTTTGCGTGCTTCAGAATCTCCTTCAGTTCTTCCACACTGAACTTATATGCCGTGTTGCAGAAATGGCATTTTACCTCCACTTCTTTTCCTTCATCGATCATACTCTGAATGTCCTTTTTCCCGATGCTGATGATCGCCTTTTCAATTCGCTCATGCGAACAATTACAGGAGAAATTTGCCGGGATGGTATCGGTGATCTCGATGTCCAGCCCTTCAAGGACCCGTTCCAGCATCTGTTCCGGTGTATGGCCGTCATCCAGCATCTGTGTCACAGATGAGATTTTCTGAATATTTTCTTCCAGACGGCTGAGCACCTCATCTGTCACAAACGGCATCACCTGCACAATAAACCCACCGGCGCAGTGCACCGTATTGTCTTTGTTCATCAGCACACCAAGTCCTACGGAAGATGGCACCTGCTCACTGGTCGCAAAATAATAGGTCAGATCCTCCGCGATCTCGCTGGTCTGAAGGATTGTCTGACCCACATAGGGTTCCTTCATTCCCATATCTTTAATCACATTCAAAAGACCGATTCCCACCGCTCCGCCTACATCCAGCTTCCCGTTCTTCGGCGGCAGCATGGCATCCGGATTTTCCACAAATCCTTTCACATTCGCTTTTGCATCTGCGGTGACGGTGATGCCCCCAAGCGGCCCATCTCCCTTGATCTGCAGCGTCAGAACATCCGTGTCATTCTTCATCATACTTCCCATCATAGCGCCTGCCGTAAGAAGACGCCCAAGAGCAGCCGTTGCCACCGGGCTGGTATTATGGCGCCTTCTCGCCTCCTCGACCAGATTTCCCGTCGTCGCTGCGAATGCACGCACCTGCCCATCTCCTGCTGTTGCTCTTACAATATAATCCTTCATATTTTAACTCTCCTGTCTGTATATTTTTCCACAAAACCAGAAATTTATTTCTTGATTTTCCCTTTTTCTCTTGCAATCACATAGATTCTTTCGCTGTCTTCCTTCGGCGCTTCGCGGGTAAATGCGTCATAGGCCGTCACAAACTCCAACCCCGAATCTTTGATCATGCGTATCATCTCATCCAGTGTATAGCCTCTCTGAAAATGTGTCTCCTCGTATCTGCGGAACAGATTCTCTTTCTCACGGATAAAAATACTCAGCTCGTACTCATTGATCCGTTCTTCTTCATAGTAATAATTATCCCAGATGAAACTGCAGTCTTCGCGATTTTCAGCGATCGTCCGGTCTCCCAAAATCTCACGGTATTTATATAGCGTATTAAAATCAAAAATAAACACGCCGCCCGGGTCCAGATAATTATTTACCAGACGGAACACCTCCGTAAGATCTTCTTCCTCATCGATGTAATTCACCGAATCACAGACACTTACCACTGCGCGCACCGTGCCGTAAAGCTCGAATTCACGCATATCCTGCAGAAGATACAAAATATCATGGCCGGATTTTTCCCGCTTCTCCATCGCGATCTCCAGCATTTCCTCTGCATTATCCACGCCGATCATATCATACCCTTCCTTAGCCAGAAGCTCCGTCATATTTCCGGTCCCGCATCCAAGATCAAGAACCAGACCGTCGTTCACACCGTACTCATTTAAAAGCCCTGTCAGGTATACCGCCCACTCTTCGTATGGAATATTGTCCATGAAGGTATCGTAAACGCGGGCAAAACTTGTATATGCATCCATAAATCTTATCTCCCGTCTAAATAGCCCTTTTCACTCCCTATATTGTATCCTTTGGAACGCACTTTGACAACCCAATTTTTTGCCGCATACGAAAGTCCTTGCAAAAGTCTATTCACCGGCTATTTGCAGTCACACTCCTTTCTTTGCTCTTTCATATCCAGGATTCTCAGATAATGATTTGCCTCTCTCAGGATGTGTTCAATCAAAAGCGGATTATTCTTTTTTAATTTGCTTCCAAAATATTTGACTTGACATCTATTCCTAAAAACTGCTATCATGTTTTATGTCGTGTGGCCATAAAAGGTGTAAATCCAGATTGTTGGATTTACACCTTTTTTCTTTTGCGAAACTGTGATGCAACCGCGCACACCGGCCATACACATAATACAGGTTATGGTAGCTTTCCTGGTGTGCTGACACGTTGATATCTGATAAAACTCCGTAGAATCATTTCCCATCGTCAAGGAGCTTTGTCTAAATATCAATGCGTCAGTGTACTAATTAAAAAAAGTCTCCTAAAAAACACGAAGGAGGTTCATATGAGCGAAGAACTATCTATGAACAAATTAGGAACGATGAAAATCAATTTGGAATTTTCGGCGTCGGCGTTTACGCTTCCAGTCAGACTTCGAATCCGGAAATCAAAGATATGGTGGTCCCTTACCTCAGAATCAGCTGTATCGCTTCGATGGAATCGTATTTTTTTCAATTTTTGAGAAACTACTGCAGGCTGCGGGGCATTCTATGTATTCGACCATTGCACAGATTGCAGGGGCTGTCATTAATATCGTGCTTGACCCTGTGCTGATCTATGGGCTTTTTGGTATTTCCGCACTGGGAGTTGCAGGTGCTGCGTACGCGACTATTCTCGGTCAGATTGCATCCGCCCTTTTAGGACTCATTTTCCATCTGACTCAGAACAAAGAGATTACAAACGGTCTGAAATATATGAAGCCGAGTCCACGGATCATCAAAGCAATCTATTCCATCGGTCTTCCGGCCATTATCGCGCAGGCGCTGATGTCTGTCATGACCTACGGAATGAACATTATTCTCGGAAGCATCAGCGAGTCTGCTGTTACAGCCTATGGTCTGTACTATAAAGTACAACAGTTTATTCTCTTTGCGGCCTTCGGTCTCAGAGATGCGATCACGCCGATCGTTTCTTTCAACCATGGTATGCGCAGTAAACGCCGTGTAAAAGAAGGGGTCAAATACGGAATGCTCTACACAATCTTGATCATGATCATCGGACTTGCAGCGATCGAGCTGCTCGCCGTACCGTTTTCATCCCTTTTCGGATTATCCGGAACCACACAGGATATCTGCATCAGCGCGATGAGAATCATCTCACTCAGTTTTATTTTCGCAGGAATGAACATCGCTTATCAGGGAATCTTCCAGGCCCTGGACAGTGGATTGGAATCCTTGATTATTTCTGTACTGAGACAATTTTTATTTGTATTGCCGGTTGCCTGGGTATTTTCCTTATTTGCAAGAGAATCACCCGATCTGATCTGGACCGTGTGGCTGACATTTATCATCGCCGAGCGCGGGGAATATGCTCCGACCCACAACCGTTTTTCTTATGCATTCGTTGGAAGAAATGCACAAGGCGGCTCTGTAGATGATTATATTTACCAGAAACAGCGCAATATTATCCGCGATATTGCAGAAAAAGGAAACTGTGTCATCGTCGGAAGATGTGCCGACTATATCTTACAGGACAGAACCGACGTGCTGAATGTATTTATCCACGGAAATGAAGAAGAAAAATGCCAGCGAATCATGAAACTCTATGAGAAATCAAGAAAAGAAGCGCTTGCCATGATGAAGGATACGGACAAGAAAAGATCGATCAACTACGCCTACCATACAGAGCAAAAATGGGGAGATACACGCAACTATGCCTTATGCATGAACAGCAGTATCCTCGGATATGAAACCTGTATGGAACTCATAAAAAAAAGTATGGAATAAATCCATACTCCTGCACATCCCAGATCGCCTCCAAGCGCCAGAAGCGCGAACATCGCAGTTCCACCCTTCGGAAGCGCCGCGGATGCTTTGCTGAAGGTTCCGGGCCAAATCATAAATCGGTCCAGATTGATGCGGTCACTGTCTTATTATATTGATTTTTCATACTGTGCTTCATCTTTTCCTCTGCTTTTACAAAATATTCTCGATATTTTTCCTGATCTTCTCAGAAACTTCCCGGAAAACTCTCAATTCTTCCTCCGAGATTCCTTCCAGAATCTTCTGGTTCATCTCCTCTCTTCTTTTCGTCAGCTCAACCACGATCTCTCTGGCAGAATCCGAAATCTTATAATGAACATATCGCCGGTCATTCGTATCCGGAATCGCAATGATATAACGGCGCCTGCAGAGGCTGTCGACCGCCTGGGAAATGTGGCCTCTGTTCATCAGCAGCTGCTGATGAATGTCGGTAGAAGTATCATGCATCCCACTATGAGAGAGAAAATATAAAATTTCCAGTTCCGCCTTTTTCATATCATATTTCTGACGCAGTTCAAGGCTCTGCTCTTCCAGCAGCTTCTTAAACTGCCCGCCTTTCAGAATCATCTCCATTTGAACATCCATTTTATCACCTGCTCCTATCCAAAATATTCCTACCAGAATTTTAGCACATTCTTTCCAATCCGTCATGGGTAAAATACATAATCCGTTGCTTAGATTACAAAAGGAACAGTGTCAAAACACTGTTCCCTCTAAACAACTTCCTATATTTATTAATTATTCCACAATTTTTCAATCTTCGGAACAGCCAAATACATCTGTGCCGCGATATTAGTTGTCGCTTTCACACCCTGAACCTGCGGTACCACATAGTAGCAATAACGTGCTCCGTTTTCCACTTCATCATCAAGATAAAGATTGTCATCTTTAATCACTGCAATTCTGGCAAAATTACTTTCCCCGAATTTCTTACGATAAATGCGATACTCGCTTGCCCCATTCACTTTAGTCCATGAAACTTCAATACCATCCACTGCATTCTTCAAATCAATTGAAGTATGAATGATGGACTCGGTCTCTGACCATGCTGAATAGTAGGTTGTAGAGCCGGCAGAATTGAAAGCACGGACTCTGACATAGTAACGGTCTCCCTTCTTCAGTCCGCCAATCACTTCCTGAAGCTTCTGAGTAGACGGAACATCGATGGATTTGCTTCCGTTAAACGCACTGTTTGTACTGTAGCAGATCTGATATCCGGAAGCCATCTCGTTCTCTGTCCATACAACCTTCATTTTTCCGGTTCCTTTTTCTGCCAGTCTTGCAACGATGGCTGCCGTTAATTCTTTTCTGTTTGTTTTAAAATGGAAATATGGTCTTTCCTTGATCACTGTGATATCAGCCGGGTATTCGTATTCTTCCAGTGTTGCGAGGATTGCCGGTCTTACTTCTTCTAATGTCTTGCCTTCATCCAGTTCAACGAATAAATATGGTACAAAATATCCCTCATGATCCTGATCCGGAACTAAACAGAAGAAACCATCCTTCACACCTTCTGCCTCAACCACACGGCTCTCCATTCTCATCACGAACAGATGTCCACCGCCAAAACGTTCCGTAAACCCACGGCCGAGAACGTGAACAATACCCTGCTCTGTGATATATCCGATATCACCTGTGTGCAGCCAGATTTCACCGTCCGGATGGGCAATCAGTGTACGATCTGTCATTTCCTCACCCATATAGCCGCTGTATCCTAGCATCTTTGTCGGACCATTCATGCACAGTTCTCCGATTTCTCCATATCCCTTCTCTTCCAAGGTCTCTGAATCGAAGATTGCTAAGGTGGTTGCGGGCATCGGCATACCTACACATCCGTCTTTCAGCGGGAACATCGGGTTCGGAAGTGTAAAGCAGGAACCACCTTCACTCTGACCGTAACCGGCACTTAACGTAGCCATACAATTATGTCTGTGGAAGAAGTCTTCAACTTCACGACATTTTCTCTCGTTCATAGCTTCTGCGCCCGGTCCGATCGTTCTCAGATGTGACATATCATAATCATCCGGAATTCTGGTGCTCTTCATCATAATCTCGCACATCATCGGAATCAGTGCCCAGTAGTTCGGTTTTAATTCCATAAACCGGATATCAATATCATTGACCGGACAGAACGGATCCAGATTCACTCTAAGTCCTGCGGACAGCGGGAATACTCCCATGGCTACAGTTACCGCTACCAGAGCCGGTGTCAGAATCGGAATCCACCATGTCTCCTGTACCTCTGTTGGCGGAAGGAAGATTGACATCTGGAACGCAACAGCCACGATATTAGCTCCCGAATGAATAACCAGTTTTGAAATTCCCGTAGATCCACTGGTATATGCTCCGAATAATGGCCTGTTCGGATTCACGGATGCCGCAAAATCTCCGATATAGTTTCTTCCCAGATTCATGAATTCATCCCATGTAAGATCACCTTCACTTGATCCTGTCTCTGCAGAATAACGGGATTCAATTTCCTTCATGATATAATCCGGTATACAATTCTTATCCGCATATTCAAAAGGTGAAACCTTGATCATACGTGTCATAGGTGTCGTTGCTCTGAATAGCTTCTCGTCTTCTTTTGATGTATAGTCATGAACAAAAGCTGTGGATGCTTTTGATTTACGTATTGCAAAACACAGTTCCTCAGGAGTATCATCACGGCAGATCATGGTCGCCCCGATTTTTTCTGCTGCCAGAAGCAGGATAAAATGCGATGGTACTGCCTGTAAGAAAACAGGAATTCTGTCTCCCTCATCAAATCCCAGCACTTTTAATGCCTTAGCGGCAATTTCAACCTCCTGCCAAAATTCTTTCCACGTTATCTTCGTGCCATAATATTCAAATGCGTATTTGTTCTCATCCGGGTTTTTCATTTTCAAAAATGCTTCTACTGTCATTTTCGGTACTTTCAAATCCCGAAGTTCTTCCGGATAGTATTTCAGCCAAGGCTTATCTACACTTGCTTTCCCTGTTAATCCTGTTGTTTCTAAATTCATTTCCTTACCCACTCTTTCGTACTTTCATTTAACCAGAATATCAATATCAGTAAATCGGAAATTCAATTTGAACTCATCGCTTTACCACACTTTCATATCTTCATCAGATTATAAAATCGTATTCACGCCATATATACAAGATCTTCTGATTTCAAATCCAAAACAAAGAATACTCCGAAAGTATACGCCCCAATAATTTCTTTGTCAATAAAGCGAACCGCTTTGTCAATGTGAATCACATTTTTTCACAAATGTAAAATACCCTGTCACATTGATTCCAAGCATTCAACATTTTGTTATTGCAAGCGCATTCTCTACTCTATACTGTATGCTCTTCTATAGGAAATGAACAATTCTTTTTTTTCATGAATATACCGCAGATGGTGCAGAACGTCGCTGTAATTTCACTCTCATCTTCTTTTGCTCCGTTCTGAAGCCAAACGATTGAAGTATTAAATAAGGCTCCTATAAACATATAAAGATAATATTTGTCCATCGAACTGTTTGGCATGTTTCCCGCTATCTCTTCATGGAACCGGTTCAATTTTTCCAGCAGAATCGATCCATAGCCAAACTCACATAGATCCAGCACAAATTCACCGTATTTTTTAAAGCAAGCGAAACTCCTGCAGATATTCTGCTCCGTATAATAATCCGGTCCGCTCCAGTCAATCTCACTGCGATACTCTTCCAGAACATCATCGATCAGCTTCACAAGTACGTCCTCCTTGGAATCATAGTTCCGGTAAAATGAGACCCGGGCCACACCGGCAGTCTGTATCAGCTCTGTAATAGAAATATTCGAAAAACTTTTCTTGTGCATTAAATCAAACAGTGACTTTGTAATATTATCCTTCACACGCATATTTGCTTCTTTTCGTTTATCCATATCTACTCCCACTTCTACCCTGCAATTCCGTCAAAAATCATTACAGTGAATCAACATGTTACAATTTTCTTCATTTTGTATCACTCTTATCCCTTGTTGAATCATTTCAGATGTGATACAGTTGTTTCATATTATTTTATCTATATAATTTGATTTGTCAATAGCAAGGAGAAACTACTTATGAAAACAGCAATCGTAACAGATACCAACAGTGGAATCACGGTAGAAGAAGGCAGACAATCCGGTATTTTTGTTCTTCCCATGCCTGTCATTATAGAAGAACACTGTTATTTGGAAGGAGTCGATATCACAAATGAAGATTTATACCAGGCAATGACGGCTGACAAGAATCTTTCTTCCTCACAGCCCTCACCGGGAGATGTCATGGATCTCTGGAACCGTGTATTAGAAAGCGGATACGATGAGATCGTCCACATTCCCATGTCAAGCGGACTCAGTGGTTCCTGCCAGACAGCGAAACAGCTCGCTCTTGACTATGATTCCAAAGTCCAGGTCGTAGACAACCATCGGATTTCTGTCACCTTAATGGAATCCGTCTATGATGCAAAATTCCTTGCCGACCAGGGAAAATCTGCAGTAGAAATCAGAAAGTATCTGGAAGAAACTGCCTATCAGGCAAGCATTTTCCTGACTGTAAATTCGCTGAAATACCTAAAAAAAAGCGGAAGAATCACATCCTCCGCTGCCGCCATTGCCAATATTCTCAATATCAAACCTCTGCTTACCATACAGGGCGAAAAACTGGATCTCTTTGCCAAAGTAAGAGGAAGCAGGCAAAGTGAAAAGAAACTGATCGAGGCACTGAAAGCGGACATCGCATCCCGTTTCCTGGATGTTCCGTCAGACAGACTCCAGATCGCGACTGCCGGAACTTTTGAAAAGGAAGAAGACGCAAAACGTTGGGTAGACCTGGTACAATCCGCATTTCCGGATCATCCGGTCTACTATTCACCTCTGTCCTGCAGTATTGCCTGCCATGTCGGAATCAATGCCGCCGGGCTAGGAGCCATTGTGACTGCAAAGCGTAAATAGCGCTTGCAGCCACAGAAATACATTACATTTTCTTAAGCATTCCCTCATTATATTGTGTTGAAATCTTTTGTTTCCCCGGATTTGATGATCACACCGTGCTTTGTCGCCTGACCGATTGCTGCCATGGGAGCCTTCTTCTCCTCCGCTTCCTGCACCATATGTATCATTTTCTGCAAAGAACTATCCTGTCCCACCTCCGTTGCGCGGATGTCAATGGTACCGAACCGATTGATCGTCCCACAGATAACTGCTTCTCCTATCCCTTTATCAACGGGAATCAGAGTCTCGAAGAGAGACTTGCTCATATTCTATATCATTTACGAGAGAACCGCCTGAATCTAACAAGCGTGAACAATAAAGAATTCCAAGTTTAAAAAGAGACCGTGATCCAAGTGATCCGGCCTCTCTTTCTGTTTTATTATTTTGCAACAAAGTTAACAATCTTATTCGGTACATAAATCTCTTTCACAAGATTCTTTCCTTCCAGGAAAGAAGCAATTCTGGAATCCGCCTTTGCAATCGCAAACGCCTCTTCCTTGTCACAGTCTGTCGGAATGACGATGGTTCCTCTGACCTTACCATTTACCTGAACACCGATTTCGATGGTCTTGGCAACGGTTTTTCCCTCATCATATTCCGGCCACGGAGAAACAGTGACAAATCCTTCTCCACCCAAGAACTCCCAGATTTCCTCGCAAAGATGCGGAGCAAACGGGCTCAGCAACTTGATAAAGATGATCAGATCATCCTTACTCAAATGTCCTTCTGCCGTGATATCGTTGATCAAGGTCATCAGACTCGCGATGGCCGTATTAAATTTCAAGCTCTCAATATCAGAAGATACCTTCTTGATCGTACGATGGATCTTCATTTCCAGCTCATCGGAAACCGGTTCATCGGAAACCAGATCTGTCAGACCCGCAACACGGTCAAGGAACTTCTTACAGCCCTTTACGGAGCTGTCATTCCACGGTGTAGCTGCCCCATAATCTCCCATGAAAAGCACATAGGTACGAAGCGTATCTGCACCATACTCCTCAACAATATCCAGAGGATCGACTACATTTCCTTTGGATTTACTCATCTTATCACCATCCGGTCCTAGGATCAGTCCCTGAATGGATCGCTTTGCATACGGCTCCGGTGTGTTGACTACTCCGATATCATACAGGAAATGGTGCCAGAATCTGGAATAGATCATATGTCTGGTCACATGTTCCATACCACCGTTATACCAGTCAACCGGCATCCAGTATTTCATCTTGTCCATATCTGCCAGTGCATTTTCATTATGCGGGTCAATATATCTCAGGAAATACCAGGATGATCCTGCCCACTGAGGCATGGTGTCTGTCTCACGTTTCGCTGCTGCGCCGCATTTCGGACAGGTGCAGTTTACAAAGGAATCGATCTTGGCAAGCGGTGACTGTCCGTCTTCACCCGGTTCGAAATCTTTCACTCTCGGCAGACGGAGCGGAAGTTCTTCATAAGGAACTGCCACAACACCACAATTCGGACAATGAATCAGCGGAATTGGCTCTCCCCAGTATCTCTGACGGTTGAATGCCCAGTCTTTCATCTTATACTGGACACCAGCCTCGCCCACGCCGGTCTTCTCCAGCTCTTCCAGCATGCGCTCGATGGAATCATGCTTATTGGTATATCCGTTCAGGAATCCGGAGTTCACCATCTCGCCGTCACCTGTATAAGCTTCTTTGGAAATGTCTCCGCCTTTAATTACTTCAATAATATCAATATCAAATTTCTTTGCGAAATCATAGTCTCTCTGATCGTGTGCCGGCACTGCCATGATCGCTCCGGTACCGTAGCCCATCATTACATAGTCTGCAATGTAGATCGGAATCTTTTTACCGTTGATCGGATTGATTGCTTCCAGTCCCTGGATTCTTACACCCGTTTTATCCTTCACAAGCTGGGTTCTTTCAAACTCCGTCTTCTTCGCACATTCATTGCGGTATGCAATGATTTCATCCATATTGGTCACTTTATCGCAATACTGATCAATAATCGGATGTTCCGGCGCAATAACCATAAAGGTAACACCGAAGAGCGTGTCCGGTCTGGTCGTATAGATTCTTAACTTCTCGTCCAATCCATCAATTGCAAAATCCACGAACGCACCCTTTGACTTGCCGATCCAGTTGATCTGCTGCTGCTTTACATTTTCCGGATAGTCCACATCATTCAGACCTTCCAGAAGCTTGTCCGCATATTCGGTGATTCTCAGATACCATACGTCCTTGGATTTCTGAACCACATCGCTGTGGCAGATATCACATTTGCCGCCCTGGCTGTCTTCGTTGGAAAGAACAACCTTGCAGTGCGGACAATAGTTTACCAGCGTTCTGTCTCTGAACACAAGACCATTTTCAAACATTTTCAGGAAGATCCACTGAGTCCACTTATAATAATCCTCATCCGTCGTATCGATCACACGGCTCCAGTCAAAAGAAAATCCTACTTTCTTCAGCTGGTTCGTGAATTTTTTAATATTTTCATCTGTAATCACGCGCGGATGTGTGCCTGTCTTAACCGCATAGTTTTCCGTCGGCAGACCAAATGCATCAAATCCGATCGGGAAAAGTACGTTGTACCCCTCCATACGGCGCTTTCTGCTGATTACCTCAAGACTTGAGTATGCCTTAATATGTCCGACATGCATACCGGCACCGCTCGGGTACGGGAATTCTACCAGTCCGTAAAACTTTGGTTTATCACTGTTGTCCTGAGCTTCGAAGATCTTGCTCTCTTCCCACCGCTCCTGCCACTTGGGCTCTATCCTTTTAAAATTGTATCTCATCTTTGCGCTTCCTCCACAAACATTATCTCTAAAGGTTTATTTTAATTCAATGACAACAGTTTGTCAATGTTATTTCGCCAGTATAAGGAAGCAGTACGTCCTGTTCGGTTACTGGATTTCAATCTTTTTCCTTCGATGTACATTCCACTTCCCTAAAACTTCTCCAATAGAAGTAACCGTTACAAATGCTCTATCATCTGTTTTATGAATGTACTCCAGCAATAATTGATATTCATTCTTTTGAAGGATTGTAACTACTTCTATTTTTTCTTCATTATCTTTGCCACCATACGCTTTGTAGAGTGTTACCCCGCGATTCAACTCATTTACAATATACTCTTTAATACGCTCGTAATTTGGCGATATAATACAGATTTTTTTCTTCATATGTGAACCATCAATAAAATAGTCCAGAATCACACCACTAATATATGTTCCAAGAAGACTGTACACTAATGTTTCTGTATCATAAACAAAGATGGATGTTGCCGCAGTAACAAAACCGGCAAGCTGGATCCCCACCCCCAACTCGACTCGTAAATATTTATTCAACATCTTTGCAATGATATCCAGTCCACCTGAAGAAGCATTCGCATTAAACAAAATAGATTGTCCAAAAGCAATAATGATCAAATACGCAATCATATTTGCAAACATGTCCGATACCAGCATTTGGCTGTTCGGAGACACAATCTCAAACAATGCCAGAAACACGGGTAACATAAATGACGTAACAATCGTTTTAACCCCAAAGTCTTTTCCAATAAATAAATATCCCATGACTAACAGTACCGCATTAATAATTAACGTCAAGACCGACTGTGAAAGCGGCACAAAATTCGTCAATACCATGACCAGACCGGATATGCTGCCCACAACAATCTTCGCCGGCAGCATAAAATAATATACACCAGCAGAAATAATCAACATGGCAAGCGTAATCTTAATCCACTCTTTTATACTTACTTTTTCTTTCATAAAACGTTCTCCTTTTTCCTCCTATTTCTGCATTCTTCCATACTGGTTTCAGTGGTAAATAATATTATTCTAACATCTCCCACTTTGAGACAGCCTGCGAAGTAACACCTTTTGTCCAACACATCTAACTTATCATTTTATGGTAAATTTCCAATTCATAAGGCTCCCGCTCTCCCAGTGACCTGCAATACTCCAGCAATAAACGAAATTCTACTTCACTTTTGGAAAAGCAATCGAAATCGTCACCCCTTCTCCCCACCGGGATTCAGCCTCTATTTTCAGGTTCAGATCATCTGCCATCTTTTTTGTCAAATACAGCCCCATACCGGTAGCTTTCTTCCGGCTGTCGGTAGAATCCCCTGTAAAGCCCTTCTGAAAAATATAGGGCAGGTCATAATTCTTAACCCCAATACCGTTATCAGCTATGGTCAAAATATCCGTCTCGCCGGTGTGCTTCAGGGACGTAGTGAGCTTAGGCTCTGCTCCACTGTATTTGATGGAGTTACTGATGATCTGGCCAATCATGAATTGAAATCCCCGTCGGTCAGTATAGACGGTTTCGTCTTGTAATCTGTTTTCAATGAGAAACTGCTTTTCCTCCAGCAAAGGTGCATAATCTTCAAGAACCTCTTCTATGGCATCTCTAAGTTCCACAGTCTCAAACCGATAATCTTTCGTGCTGCTCCCAAGCCGGGCGTAGTAGAGCATCTGGGTAATATCCTCCTGAAGCTGACTTCGCACATAGTCCAATTTGGCGTGCAGAGGAGGCGGGATCTCATCGGCCCGGTTATCCAAAATCATAGTAAGCAAAGAAAGCGGTGTTTTGGCTTCATGCGCCCACCCCTCCACGTATTCCTCATAATCCCGGAGGGCTTCCTCAGTCTCCTGAATCCGGCTTTGCTTTTTCTCCAGAACAGAGACCAGAACCCGAAGCTGTTCCCGCTCCTGCTGACTCACTGCACATAGAAGTTTTTCCGTGTTCACTTCGTCCGGTTCCATTAGAAAAGCTCGAAAAATCGCACGTTTATGCTGCTCTTTGAAATAAACGTACAGAACGATTACTGAAAACAAAACAAAGCTTGCCAGTGCAATCGTCACGACAAGGCTTGCGAATGCCTGTGCACTGGAAAGCCATAGGAGCAGAGAAGAAAAAGAATCAATAATGAGCAGTAAAATGAGCCACGGGGCATATCGTTTTAACGTATTCCAGAACTGTTTCACGGTGTATCCTCCCTTTCCAGCCGGTAGCCCAATCCACGGACAGCCACGACTTTCTGCTTCATGCCCAAATTCGCCATCGTCTTTTTCAGGCGGGTCAGATTGACCTGCAGAGCATTTTCATCAATGAACTCCGTAGTATCCCAGAGCGCCCTGCACAGCTGCTTCGAAGTCACTAATTGATTTCCACCCGCAAGCAATGCTTCCAGAAGCTTACCCTGATTTCTGGGAAGGATCACGGAAGTGTTATTGATGTACAACGTGTAAGTTCCCCGATCCAACAGGAATCCCTGCCCTTCCAGAAGATTGGAACGGCCTTCGAATCGTTTGAGAATGTTGGCGATTCTGGCCAACAGCCGCTCTTTGCGGCAGGGCTTTGTCAAATATTCATCCGCCCCAAGACGAAGCGCCTGCAATTCATCGGACATCTGGTCCCGGGAAGTCAAGACCAGAACCGGAATGGATGTTTTCTGCTTGAGGTCCCAGCAAATCTGGAATCCACTGATCTCCGGCAGATTAAGATCCAGGATAACAAGATCAGGAGCGAGGGCTGTCAGCTGCTCTGCGGCATTTTCAAATACAGTGACTGCCAAAGCAGAATATCCTGCCTTCTCCAGCATATTGCAAAGCTCTTCCCGTGTATAAACTTCATCTTCTACAACAGCGATTTTCTTCATGACACTCCTCCTTCCCGGCTATTCTTCTCTCTGCGGCTGCATGAGCGTCAGCAAATATCGGTCACTGGAACGCTTAATTATAGTTACATAGATGTATTCTACCACACAAAGCAGTAAAATCATAGCGGCAGACACCAGAAGCATCTCCCGCTCTGCCCCTTTTGTTCCGGATGAAAGCATCCCCGCAAAGAGAGCCTTGACGCCAAAGATACTGCTGATTGCCGCGACAAAGACAGGCAGCCCCATAAACCAGTTGATCTGCTTCCGGGCAGATAGACAAATATCTTTATAGGTAGCGCCCAGATGTACCAGTGTCTGATATCTGCGTCCTGTCTTCTGCTGATTCATCAGGAACTGAACACCCATAATAGTATTGGCAACCACCAGAAAGATGATGGCCAGATAAATAGTAATGTAGCTGGCTGCTACCATATAAAAGAGCTGACGTCCTATATTTTGCAGATAGCTTTCATACTCAATTCCCATATCTTCAAGGCAAAGTTCATCCAGCCGTGCGTTCATATCAGAAATCGCGGTCATCAGGCTTCCGGACTTTACCGCTTTCCGGCTCATAATACCATTGATATAAACCTCATATTCTCCATTTGTATATTGTAAGAACTGTTCGTCAGGCAGAATCAATGCAAACGATAAGGTGATTGACCTGTCGGTCACCAAATCAACAGACTGGATCTTGCCGGTCAGATATAAAGGAGTACCATTCAGCAGGGTCTCCGGATGTTCAGAAAGAATACGGTTGAGCATATCCATTCTGCTCTCAGTCGTAAAATCATAATCCTGATACACGGCAGCCTCATTTTCCTCCAGTACCAGCGCAGGCTTACCGGCAGCCTCCAACAGACGGTTGTAATCTGACAAACAGATCAGATACGGATAATCAACATAGCCCAGATTGTTCAGCAGGACATCCCGATCCTCGGATTGTGTGAAACCTTCCAAAGACTCCATAACAGAATCCATTTGAAACACATGATTACCATTCTCCCCATTCCGGACGTTGCCGATCCGCATTTCAAAAAGCTGGGAAAATTGAGTTTCAAGATCATTTTCCTTCAGAACGGTCTTCAGATGAGAAAGGACATCCTGTGAACTCTCTGCGCCATAATCCTGAAATGTATAATCCATCACATGCTCCCCCGCCTGTCGGCTGGTACCGGCAATACCGATGCCGGCGCCAAAGCAGCACAGTGCTGCCAGAATCAGCAGCGAACTGATAGCCATGGAGGTAGACTGATGCATGACATTTTCCTGAATCTGGCGGAATGAAAATACATGAAGTTTTCGATTTGCTTTTCCCGCCTTTACCAGTAAGGCGATCAATGCCCGCATTCCATAGAACAGAAAAATCGTTCCCAAGAGCCCGAGAAGCAGGGTCAGGAGCATTTTATCCGGGGCATACCATGCAATTCCCTGAATCGCCATGGCATAGGCGGCAGCCAGCATGATCACGCCTGAAACGGTACAAGTCCCATAGACAAATGCCGGCCTTTGCTTTTTTTCTTTTTCGGAGAAAGAAGCCAGAAGCGTGCCGATCTCCTGCCGACTGATTTTCCCACTGAGGATCAGAAACGCCGCCAGCTTGATAACGAGGAATCCTGTAACGGTAAAGCAAACAGCTGACAGTGAAAATGTAAACTGATGGCCGATGATACCCATCCCCACAAGCTTGGCTGTAACCAGACTGATCAGTTCCGAAAGCAGCACCGCAATCGGAAGTCCGATCACCAGAGCCAGAATACTGCTCAAAAGATCCTCCGCAAGAAGCATGATAAAGAGCTTACTTCTCCGCATTCCCATCATCAGATAGACACCAAACTCTTTTCTGCGGCGCTCCAGCTGATATTTACAGGCAAAATAAATCAGGAAAAACAGAATTCCCAACGTCATCCCATAGAAAACCGGAATCATCAGCAACAATTTATTTACCGCATCACTTTCCATTTTCGCAAGAAAGACCATCACATCCTGTTTGGAGAGCGAAAGGATGATATAAAAAGCAACAATGGAAATAATCAATGAACCGAAAAACAGCCCGTTTTCTTTGCGGTTGCGTTTACTATTTCTTAGAATTAAATTAGAGAACATTTAAGCTGCCTCCTCCCAATTGAGCCATGACTTTCAGAATTTGCTGGTAGAAATCCTGCTGGCTTTCATCGCCGCGGCGAAGCTCATGGAAAATCACCCCGTCCTGAATGAACAGGATTCGTTTGCAAAAGCTGGCTGCGTTGGAATCATGGGTCACCATCAGAATCGTGGCCTCTTCATCCCGGTTTAATCCGGAAAGCTTTTCCATGATATTCTTCGCATTCTTACTGTCCAGTGCGCCTGTCGGTTCATCCGCAAGAATCAGTTTCGGGTGAAGAATCATGGCTCTTGCCGCCGCCACTCTCTGACGCTGTCCCCCGGACATCTGTGCGGGAAATTTATCAAGAACATCTGTGATTTCCAGATATTCCGCCAGCTGCTCCAGCCGCAGAGAACTCTCCTTTTCTGTCACATCATGCAGGGAAGTCGGCAGTAAGACATTTTCCCGGCCGGTCAGATTATCCAGCAATTCAAAATTCTGAAACAGGTAACCCACTGTCTTCCCCCGGTATTGTGCCAGTTCCTTACCGCCAAGTGACTGCAGATTCCTGCCCTCCATCACGATACTGCCGCCGGTAGGCTTGATCACCGTCGCAATACAGTTAAGCAGTGTGGACTTTCCGGAGCCACTGCTGCCCATGATCCCCAGAAATTCTCCGGGCATCACCTGAAAAGTGATTCCGTCCAGCGCCCTGGTCTGGTTCGGCACATTGCCGTAGGTCTTGGTTAAGTTTTCAATATTCAAAATCGGTTCCATAAGAATTACCTCCTGTTGTTTTCTGGCTTCATGATAACATAGGCTGCCAGAAAATAACACTTACAGTCAATGTAAGGTTATCAGGCTTCCGATACTTTTACACAAAAAAGACAGGCCGATCCCGCAATTTGGGACCAGTCTGTCGATTCTCATCCTTATTTTACTTCAACCAGTTCAATCCTGAAGTTCAGTTCTTTTCCTGCCATTTCATGATTTGCATCAAGAGTAATTGTCTTTTCATCTTTCTCTACTACTTTTACCGGGAATGGCTGTCCCATTGCATTTGACAGATAAACCTGCTGACCAACTGTAAGATCTTCTGATCCCTGCAGCTGCTCAATCTCAAATGTCATAATTGCATTCGGATCCGGCATGCCATATGCTTCTTCCGGCATAAGATGGATATCTACAACCTGTCCTACTTCCATATCAACGACTGCTGCATCAAATCCTTTGATCATCATGCCTGCTCCACAGATAAATTCCAATGGTTCTCCACGATCATAGGAAGAATCAAACTGAGCACCATCGTTGAATGTACCTTTATAATGTACTTTACAGATCTTTCCTGCATTTTTTCCTTCAAGCATAACCCGATGACCGCCGCAGCCTCCGCAGCTTCCGCAATTGCCGCCACAGGAATGTTCTTCTTCATGGTCGTGATGATCGCAATTCACTCCTGTAGAAATCAGTTCGCCTTTTAAATATGCTTCAACAGCTTCATCCGTATTTCCCTCTGCGCCTGATACTACTTCAATTCCTGCTTCATCAAGTGCTTCCTGTGCACCTTCTCCAATACCGCCACAGATCAGGACATGAATTCCTGCTTCTGCCAAAAGTCCTGCAAGTGCGCCATGACCGGTACCATTTGAAGCGATGATTTCACTGGAAACAACCTTTTCCGCTTCTACTTCATATACTTTAAAATTTTCTGTTTTTCCAAAATGCTGAAATACATTCCCGTTATCGTAAGTTACCGCAATTTTCATTTTCAATACCTCCAGTATTTTTTTACATCCTGATTCATCCTATCACAAATCCCGGGATTTCTCTACCGCAAAATGAACTTTCTTTGTTAATATTCCATTTTTCTTGTGTTTTTTCTATTACACTATAATCAAAATGATTTGATCCGTTGAAAAATGCTTACACATTCAGGTAAATGATTTGAAAACGCATCCATATGTTGCTATAATAAATGAAAAATGACTGAAGGGGGTCTGAATACCATGCTTGGCTTTTTACCCAAAGTAGTAATACTGCTTTTATTAATTGTTCTTTTGGGATTTTTTAACGAGAAGATAACCAAATTTCCATATGAAATTTCACTGATGTTATTTTCTATTGTGATTAGTATGATAATGCTTATTTTTGATTCTGCACTACGCAGCACATCGATCAGTGAACTGCTTAGTAATCTGCAGGTTTTTAATTTGGAAGCGCTTTTGATGGAAGGTGTTTTATGCTTTATGCTTTTTGCAGGTTCCTGTCACATGCGGCTTCTGGATTTCAAGAAACACGCCCGCCCGATTACAATGCTTTCTGTTGTTGCAACACTTCTGGGCGCGATTTTTTACGGTTCCCTGTTCTATGCAGGTGCTTCTCTTCTGGGACTACCATTCAGTTTTCCGGTATGCCTGATGTTCGGAAGCATCACAGCACCAACCGATCCAATCGCAGCAACAAGTATTCTGAAAAAATTCAATCTTCCAAAAGATATCAGTTTCATCATGGAAGGCGAATCTCTTTTTAACGACGGTGTGGGTGTCGCATTATTTGTGTGCTTCTCCGGAATGGTGACAATGCAAGAAAATGGCAGCTTTCTGGCTGTTATGGGTAAGGAACTGTTCGGAGCGGTGTTGGTTGGAATTCTGGCAACAGCGATATGCTTTCCGATTTTTGCCTTGACCAAAGACGGAAATCGAAGAATCTTTGTCAGTCTTCTTGCCGTTTCTATGGCCTATGTTCTGTGCGAACATTTTGGTTTTTCCGGAGCCATCGCGTCTGTCGTATGTGGAATCTCATTTTCGGCACTCTGCAACCGCAGAGAACAAAAAGGACAACCGCTGGATCTGGAGGAATTTGATACTTTTTGGGAAATTCTGGACAATTTATTGAATTCGGTTCTGTATGTGATAATGGGACTGACATTTGTACATATTCTGCAAATGCCTCATGTACTTTTGTTATCCTGCCTGGCTATTATATTTAATCTGATTGGACGCTTCTCAAGCGTCGGCCTGGCCACATTTTTTGCCGGAAAACTTCCGAGTGGATACGATAAACTCAGCTTTGTAAATCTGCTTACATATGGCGGCCTCCGAGGCGGGCTCAGTATCGCACTGGCTATGAGTACAAGAGAAATGGTAAGCGCGGATACATATTCCATTATTCTGGGAAGCACCTACGCAATCGTATTCTTTACGACCGTCGTACAAGGCTTAACTATGAAACAAGTGTATCAGAAAATTGAAAAAGGACTTAGTAAATAACTCTTTTTCAAGTAGCGGCAAGCATCAAGATTCATTATTAAGATTGGCCTCTTAATAATGTTATGTTATCTTAAACGACTCCATAAAATTTTTCAAGGCATAGTACCCACTATTGGAAATATCTACAAGTACATTTTCAATACTATTATCATCTGCTTTATATTTTGCAATCAAAAAATTTACAAATTTCATTGAATCACTGACAACGTTATCCGGCACAATGAAAATCCCGCTATTGGACGGTGTTGCTGTCATATGAACAAAACCTGACCGATTAGATTGAGATTTTCTAAAATGTAATCCTTCATTTTCTTGAAGGTTCTTATTAATGCCTTGCTCTGTTTAACAGCTAATGGTCCTTTTAAGACAGTCATCAACATATATAATCCTTTTATCATGTGAGTGCAGATTATCTTCTCTGCAGAACCGAACTGCGTCAGCATGAAAACAAATCAGTATATGACCTGCATCTGAATGATGCCGCTGTTAAAATGCTGGCAGAAGAAATATTTAATCCAAGGCTCTTTTCAGAACTGATTACACATGAAAAATTTAAAAGATTTATGACGGACTTAGAAATCTATGTTGATGGATTTAATGATAAGGGACTTCAGATAGCAAATGCTTTTCTTGATGTGATGAGATGTAAATTAGAAGAGCTCGGTGCTGATTCCTCCGATGCCTTTGTACAAATATTCGATACTTCTCACATTGAAACAGAACAATATTACATGAATATTCTGTCGGAAGATTTGAAACCAATTGTATCAGACCTAAGAACTGCTCATATGAAAGATAGTGATACAGCCAGTGATGTTGACTATCAAAGTATGGTCAAAAGCATCATTGATGACTTTACATCTCAGATGCGGATTGCCACAGACGATAACACGGAATCAACAAATGACTCCTATATAAATGGTCTGATACTTCTTTTCTGTAAAAATCTTGAAATGAAAGTCACTCAGCTTTCTGTTCAGGAAAAAGAAACATTAAGAAACATTTTCTCCCGATCAAAACCGGCAAAAGAACATAGAAAGTTAACACGAAGGAATCCTAAATTGTAAAAGTTCCATTATTCTCAAGTTATGTATCTTACAAACAAGCCACATAGGATTATTCCAATGCGGCTTGCTTAATCTATGACTATTTTACGTGTATCAATAACTTCTTATTTCTTCTTCACAGGAATCCAAATCTCACAATAGTAATTCTCATCCTGTGTTCCCTTCTCATACTTTGTTGGATCATCATAATATTCTACGCAGTATCCGGCAGCAAACTCATACTCTTTAAGAGCAGGCAGCCATTCTGTATAAATCTTCGTATTAACATCTTGAAGAGCATTTGGCATTGCTCCCTTGCAAGGAAATACTGCCCAATCAAATGCAGGTATTGTTCTTGTAACAAGACCTTCCGGCACATCCTTCTGCGGATTGTATGGATCTGCAATGAGGTACTCAAAATTCTCCTGACCCATTTCGAGATCAATATTAATTCCATACACACCCATTACATACTGACCCATTCCTGCCTGAAAATGTTCCTGCCAGAACTGAGGCACATTTTCTTTTGCCCCTTCATAAGGAAATGTCTTTGCATTTGCAATAACAGTAAAAGCATCTTTTTTGATAATCTTGTAATCCATGAGATAGCCTCCCTCTAATGATATTTTTAGTTTCAGAGGAGCAAAGGTTTTTAGCAGCACCTCATCCTTGCGCACGGATGAAGGCGATACACCATGGAATCTGGTAAAAGCTTTGGTAAAACTATCCGGAGAGTCATACCCATACTTCATAGCAATATCAATAACCTTGTCATCAGTAATCAACAGATCATTGCCGGCAAGGGCAAGCCTTCTGTTACGAATATACTCAGCCACACTGAAACCACAAAGCATTGCAAACCCCTTCTGAAAATAGAAAGGTGAAACTCCGACTGCTTTTGCAACGTTCTCAGCTGAAATATCCTCTGTTATATGATCCTCAATGTACTGAACCGAATCACCGATAATTGCCATCCATTCCATAGTTCTTTTCTCCCTTCGCTTGCTCTGAAACTATCTTATCTCATAGAAATTACTTTTTCCCGACATTTCTTGGCTTTATTTGTCCAGTGTGAACAGTTCTATCTTTTTCGGTTCATTGACTCCTTATAATATGTCCCTCTTGTATCGCTGCAAAAGTTGCCGCCAGCCATCTACACCATCCTGCCACCAAAAACCTTCCAGCGGAGGAACCACATACTCAAAGAAGCCTTCTATCTTATAATCTGACTTATAACTCATCTTCAAAGTATAGGCAATCGCATAGAGAATTCCCACAGCCTGCTGATATGCCCCGCCTTCCTCATTTGGATTCCCCTTTCCTCTTACTGCAATATAATTTGCCTTCGGAACCGTCACAATCTCCGGTGTATTCTTAGGCATGTAAAATTCCTTATACGCTTTCTTAAAGTTAAATGCCATATACTTCTCCTTTACTCCTCATAATACTTGCCGGTATAAAAATTCTCAGCGCCAGTCTTTTTAGCAGTCATATGAAAACAGACACATCCATCCGGACATACGTAATCCTTTTCATTGTTTCCAGTCCCACCTACCAGTGCAAGATTTCCTCCACTTCTGACAGCCTGCATATCTCCGTAAAGAATCTGCATCATTTTCTGACAGATTCCATACCCCTGTTCATTAACAGGGCAACCATATGTACCGGTATACTTATCCCCGATTTCCTCCCCATTTCTGCATAAATGCTCTGTGTGGTTTCCCCGCAGATATCCTGTTACCTCAATCGTAAAAATATACTCTTCGTCATACCATTTCTTCATTTATTCACACCTCCTTAATGGATCCTATTTCAATAAGGTTTCCCTCCGGATCGGCAATATAGCAAGTTCTCTGACCCCAAGGCTCTGTCGTTGGTTCCATAATACTTTCGGCACCGGCTGCAATTACTTCTGCGTAGGTCTTATCAACCGCTGCATAGTTATCTACGCTGAGCGCAATCTCATAATGTCCATTCACACCTTTACAATACGAGAATGTCCTATTTGTCATTTTTTCAAAATCACTTTTTCGATATAAAAGAAATAGTGTTCCATCCTTTTCAAGAAAGACATTCGAAGTATTCTCATCTTCCTTTATCTCAAACCCCAGAACATCACGATAGAATCTGATCATAACAGCCATGTCATCAACAAAAATTCCAAATCCGTCTAATCTCATTTCACTTATTCCTTCCTATATTTCTTTGTAAGTTCTGTAGCGATACAAAATAGTTTCTGCCTTATGGCATCAGGTTCAAGAACAGTAACCTTGTCCATCATTGTAAGTATCCAGGACAGCAGTCCATCATCATCAGCATAATCGTGTTCAAATAGGAGTTTTCCATCCGATAGTTCTGTGAAAGACTCTATTCCATATTCCTCAATCAGGTGCCATTTCATGGATGCATCAAAAATAGCTTTTACTTTCCCCTTTGAAGGAAATACTCTCTCATTTGATAAATCAGGCATTGGCACATCGCTTCTTTTTTCAAAGTTTCTTACATGTGCTATTTCTGCCATGCGATTCAGCTTGAACAGCCTGAAATCATTTCTAAGAAGGCAGTATCCATACACATACCAACTCGACCACTTGAAAATCAGATAGTATGGCTCAATCTCTCTTTCAGAGTTTCCCTTTGGTGCATAATATTCAAATTTTAATATTCTTCCCAGTTCAAATGCATCCTGTATCAGTTCGATTTTAGGTGATATAGAATCCTTATTCCAGGAAGATAAGTCAATAAGAATTGATTCTGAACCACTGACAAACTCTGTGGAACCAGCCTTGATTTTCTCCATAAGCTGACCATAATAATGACTGCCGCTCACACTATCCAAGCTTCGAAGTCCGGCCATAATCATTTGCATATCTTTAGATGAGAGAATCGTCCTATCCATTCTGTATCCATCCATTATGCTGATTCCACCACCGGTCCCCTGTGATGTAACAATCGGAATTCCAGCTCTGCAAAGATCATCAATATCTCTATTAATTGTTCTTTTTGAAACTTCAAACACTTGTGCCAGTTCCGGGGCAGTCACCTTTTCTTTCTGTAATAGAATAGAAAGAATCCCAATAAGTCTATCTATTTTCATATCGCTTTCACTTCCTGATATATTCTAACATCCACAACATGACATCTGTATGTCACGTTTGTTTCATTATATACAATATTTTTCAAAAAATCAAAAAAGCCTCCGAATATCCATCAATTCGTATCATCTGATTGGATAAGATAGATATTATTCATATCAGTCTTAATTTTTTTAGTATTATTACCTTGTCCCTTTGACACTCCTGTAACTGAAAAAAGAACATCCCATAACCGGTAAAATTTACAGGTCTAGAATGTCCCTTTTACGCTAATAAACTATATTATTAACACACACTGTTTCTTATCCACAACTATATAATACCAAAATGTTTAAACGCCTGCATAATCGCCTCTTCCTTCTCCGGTGTACACTTTGGCTGTTTTGCATTCTCAGATTTAGGCAGATTAAAATTCTCACCAACATCCAATCCACATTTCTTCTTAATCTGTGCGATATAAAGATTGGAAACCTTAAGCCCTGTCTGTTCCAACACATATACTTTTATCTGCTCATAAGTTGCTTTTCCTTTAAATTCAGACAAGTCCATATCCTCTAGGGAGAAATCAACCTTCACTTTTCTGTTGTCGACCATTCCCTTGGAAAGAAGAACAACCGTCTCCACATGCGGTGAAAGTTTCTTCTTATATTAAATAGCGAAACCGTCACCTTTTGCGAAAAGGTTTATACCCCACTTAAGAGGATAGCGTTTACCCCCACTTCTGTATCACTTATCTGTGATTCTGTTCTTTAAATCCATATCATTCATCCAGTCTTGAAAAACTGAATAATTTTTTACATCTTCTCCAGCAGCCTTTATTCTATCCTCTGCTTTCTTTTGTTGTGCTACACTCATAGCTTCAGATGCTTTCTTTGCTGTTTCCATGATATGTATTAACTCATTTCCAAAAACACTCTGTATCTGCTGATCTTTCGCTTCAATACGCCCCACGCCATTCAAAATCTCTGTATTATTCCATACTTCTCTTTGCCCTTTATGATAAAGAGTAACAAGTATTACTCCCATCATATTTGTTAAAGTACCATAGGTCTTTTCATCTTCGTAACAAAAAGTGTAACTACCTATCCCTTCTCCATCATTCTCTGGAACTGTGGGCGGTTCTCACAATAGCCGGATATGCCCTGATCAGCAAATACTCCGATAAATTCATATTCCGGATTTCCGGTAATCAGTCTCTCATAGGTTTCCATTTGGTTTTCAAGAGAGTCTTCCTGTCTTCTGCTGTCTGTGGAAACTCTGGCATAAGCACATACCCTTTTCTTTTGTAAGACCGAAGCTGGTCGTTTGTTAATCACTTTTATTCGCACGTTACATCACTTCCTTCAAAAAACCTTTTCTGAAACTCCTGAATCCTCCGAAAAATGGCTTGTGCATCCTCTACCTTGTCAAGGCATACCACATCCACATTTTTCTTACTGCAAATCAGAATGAACTCCATAAACGTTATCATTGAAATCGTCCAGACTGAGTTCTTCGCAATTATAACGAGACTCCAGAAGGGAAACCTCTATCTTACCATATACGCTGGAATGATGACCTCTCTGTCGATTTGTGAGGTTCTCAATGCCTATCAAATCAATTGCAGCTGCTTCAACCTTAAGAGCTGTTTCTTCATCCACACCATGTACCAATATTTCGATTATAGGCTCTTTCCCTGCTTTCATTAAGCTCTGCACGTATTCTGCTTTTTGGCTATCTCCTTCATCAAATAAATGAGCAAATACTCTATTTCCTTTACCTTTTCCGACGTAGAAAGGTTTATGTGTATCTGGATTTGAATACACGTAAACGTAGTACCCTAATTCATCTATAGTCTTTTGTGAAAACGATGTTATCATTTGTAAGTCTCCTTTTTACCACAACTGAAATACTAATAAAATCTTGAAAAATCTTTACAGATATACTTTTCAAACTGTGGTTTACAATATTCTTCCCTCTTTCCAGTAACAGAATTCATTTTATTTCCATTAAACCAGATACTGTGTTTTCCTGCATTCTTTCCGTTCTTGTTTGTAACACACTCTTTTAAGAACTCCTCTGATGACATAATCCACATCATTTTCAAACGTTCTGAATAGAATACAAAATAAAAATTTGGTCTGTACTCATGGACAATCGCTGAAAATAATGCTGCATCGCCTTCTGCAACTTCACTCGACCTCGCTTTAATTTGAATCTCAATAAAAGTACCGTCACTTTTTTTGATAACACAATCAACACCGTGGTCATCAACTAAAGGAAGATAGCAGTCCAAGCCTTCCATTAGCATATCCCCAACTAATTTATATTCCATCCGCTTTCCAAAACCTGCGGAATGTCTAAATGAAACACTCATACCAAACTCCTACTCTCTATGGTCTTCCGCCTTGACAATTTGGACATTTCCTCTGGAAAATATCTGTCCCGTTGGCTTTATATATATGCCCACAATTCTGACATTTCATCTTATAAAACCACTGACCGTGATCTGTTCCGGGTTCTTCTGTTCTACCTTGATTAATTTGATTATTCCTATTTATGTATCCTATTTCTGTCGTTTTCATAACACACCACTAATTCTGTATTTTGAACGTATGATAAATTATCACCACACGTGCATCTGAACGATATTTTGTATTCTTTTTAAAATCTGCTTTTCCGTCAATTGATATTTCTTCTATTGCTCCTGCTTTTGTAAGTAACCCCATCATTAAATCCTTACGCTCTACCAAAGTAATATTAGTAAATCCATATGCCTCTAACTCAGTTTTTACTTCTTGATAGTTCCTGTGAAAATACTCTACTGCTCCCGATGGAATGCGCACTGTTGTTTTCTTCTTTTCTGTTACCTGCTTTGTAACGGCATTTGTCCCATGCTTCGCAAAACTATCTATCGCTTTAACTGCCACATCTCCTACAATTTTCACCCCAGCAGCAGCCACGGCTTTTATAACTTTGTCCTTTGCTCCCATTTTATATCCTACCTTAACAATCAGTATTGTCATCTGATGTTTCAATATGAGAATTGCTTCCTAATGCTGATGCCAGTGCTCCAACACCTACTGTCACCACAGTACCAGCAATCATGGCCATAAATGCAATGAATTTTTTATTTTCGGAGTCTTTCTCATTCATCATTTTAGAAACCTCCATCATTTTATCTATGACATACTTCCTTTCTTCGAATGAAAGTTCCTCTTTATCTAATTCTTTTTGCAGTGAACTAATCATTGCTTTTCCAGCATCATAACAATTCATAATACTCTTATCATTCGATGCCATACCTTTTTCAAGAATATCTTTATATTCAACCAGCATTTCCTTAGTTGTTTTCGCAAACTCTGGAAACTGCTCTAATGCTTTTTTGGCAACTTCCGGGTCCATGTGTGGAAGCATTGTCGCAAATTTCATCACTTTTTCTTTAGAAAGATGACGAAAATCTGGTATGCCTAATTTCTTTAAAACCTGTTTTTCTGTTAACGTTTTGCTCATAACTTTTTCCTTTCCCACAATACTCCATTTAACTTTAGTATATCACATTGATAAATACTTTCAATAAAAAGACCGATGAATGACTTATATCCATCCATCGGAATTTTCCCATTAAAGCCTTTGTTATTTTCGCGTCATCCGTTCATAAACTTTCATTTCTCTATATTCCTTATATGCCATAAGCACTTTCTCCTTTCGCCAATCGAGTATCCTTTTATGAGTTTCGCCAAAAAGTAAGACCGTTTCGCCATAGGGTTTTATTCCCTATGAACTTTTTGGCAAAATTTTATGTTTAAGGGGGTAAAAATGTACTTCGGAATGTAAAATAATCTTCGATTTTCCACTTTTTCCGTTCAATCCAAAGAAGTCAAAACCCCGAAAAAGCCCGTAAACTGGGCGTTTCTTCGCTCTCGGTAGTGTATTCACAACATCGTCAGACACCCTGCCAAATCCAGGTTATCTATCCTGGCTGCAGAAAATAGCAAGGCAGCCGAAACCACCTTGCTAAAAAAATCAAAATTTTGTCGATTACTTGAATGTAATGCTTTTTTGTTTCTTCTGATTTCGCTAATCGAGTATACTTACGCCAAAAGATACTTCTTCGCCTCCAAACAACCTATCCCCCGGGGTATATCAATTTCCTCATACCCACTCTACGGAAACAGAAACACACATATATTTCAGCTCATAAATCGCTGAACTCTTGGTTTATTGAGCTTTTCTCGACAGAAGGCACACCGTCTCAACGGTATTTTCATTGTCCCAACTAAGTTCTTCTATTTCCGAACCATTGAAATACACCGGAAAACGGAACTTAATGTGCTTCAGGAATCTGCCATCCGGCTGCTCCTGCTCATAAACGTCTACCTGTTCTACAAAGCTGTTTAAAAATTCTTTTTTCTCCAGATCCGTGAACTTGTCATATAGTTTATCAAAATACAGTAAGAATTGGTAGACGTTATCTTCTGATATTTTCTTCTGTTTGATATTCAGCAAACGGTTCTTGACCTCACTGATGCTGTTCTCCACACCCTCGATTTCATCATAGAGACGATACAATCTTGTCTCCATATCCTGATATTTTTTCTCATAAAAACGGTCTGTAATATCCAGACTGTCCATCTGCTGTCCAAGTCGATTTTTTGCTCCAGTCAGCTGCCGATGCTGTTTCTCCAATTCTTCAATTTCCTTTTCCACTTCCGTTGTGTCAATTCTTGCACCGATTTTCTTCAAAATTGCTTCCTCAAATTTTGGATTCTGCACAAGCCTCCGGATTACTTCCTCTACCGCATCATTCACCTTATCTTCACTCCATTGTTTGCGGTAGCTGCAGTTATGCCCGTCCACCAGCTTCCGATGCTTGCAGGCATAATAGAAATAATCTTTATATGCCGTACCGTCTTTTCTTTTTTTTCGATTGACATTCCCATACATTCCACTGCCACAAAGAGGGCATCTCAAAATGCCGGATAAGATATGCTCATGGTCCAGACTATGGGTCTTTTCGTATGATACTCCTGTTTTCTGCCGTTTCTGATGTGCCAGTTTCCAATCCTCTTCTGAAATGATACCTTCATGGATGCCATCGTTCAGCATATACTCTTCCTGCTTCACAATCCGATATTCATTTCTTGTTCCGGGAACTTTTTCATTCTTTCTGCGACCAAATGCCAATTTCCCACAATAAATCGGATTATCCAGAACACCTTTGATGAATGAAGTTGCAAATGCGTCCAGTGTATTATTCTGTCTCTTTTTCTTTTTATATCCATGCTGGTTCAGCCATGACGCAATCGCACTCATTCCCATATTGGTATGGATAAATTTATCAAAGATCAATCGAATTACCTCTGCTTCGTCCTCTGCAATCTGAAGTTCTCCGTTTACCAGTTTGTAACCATAGGGAGTAAATCCACCGTTCCATTTTCCTTCCCTTGCTTTCTGCTTTCGTCCTTCCATGGTCTGCACCAAAATATTTTCACGTTCAATTTCTGCCACCGCTGACAAAACGGAGATCATCAGCTTTCCACTGTCTTTTGAACTGTCAATGCCATCCTCTACACAGATCAGATTCACTCCAAAATCCTGCATCCTCTGCAATGAATTCAAAACGTCCGCAGCATTACGCCCAAAACGGGAAAGCTTAAATACCAGCACAAACTGTACATCGTCCGTACCATCTTCAATATTGTCCAACATCCGCTGAAATTCCGGTCTGCCTTCTACGCTTTTACCGGATTTACCTTCATCTGCAAATTCTTTTACAATCTCCATGTTCTGATACTCGGCATATTTTCTCAGTTTATCTCTCTGTGCATCCAGACTGTAGCCATCCACCTGCATGGTGGTGGATACACGGATATAGATATAGCATTTTGTCTTTTTTTTCATAAGTATCTCCTTATTTTTCTGATAAATATCCCAGTGCAATTTCCAACAATTCCGCTGCAACCTGATGATTCCTGATACGCATTAAATTATCCCAAACATCTACTCTTCCAAGAAGATTCATGCCCCCATGCCATACTAATTCATCATCAATGACAGCAAACCGTTCTTCTACTTCTGTTTTTGTTACTTCATTCATTCCTACCAGCTGCATTGTTCTGATTAACTCATGGCATACATCCGAACTTCCATAAACAATCTCTTCCGGATCTGTTGTGATGATAGTTACCTTTACGCCTGCTTCCTGTCTTCCCTTCATCAGGAATAAGAATCGTTCAATCTTGTCCTGTCTGATATCCGGGCTGGAAATTACCACCATTTTTTCTGCCTCCACTATATCCTGTTCAAACTTTTCGGTATAATTTCCGGAATCGAATATTGCATTTATCATCTGTTTCGACTGCAACTCTCCCGTCCATATTGAAAATCCTGTCTTCTTGTATGTTCTTAATCTTTTTGCATACATCTTATCAAAGAAGCGAACATGAGAATCAATATAATCATACACATAAACAGCTTCTTTTCCGGGATAATCTCTATTCAGTCTTCCCACATACTGTTCAAGACGCCCTTCAAAAGACACAGGAGCTGCAAGCATTAGTACATCCAGTCTTGGAAAGTCAAACCCTTCTCCTATCTTCTGACCGGTTGCAACTAAAATAAGTGATTCATTTTCAGGAACCTGCTTTAACCTTACTCGTATTTCTGCATTTTCCTTATCGGAGTTATCACCATATAGAAGAAATACATGATCTGCTTTCTCTTTCAAAGCATCAAATAAAAATTTTGCATGCTCCTTAAACTTTGTCAAAATTACCGGGGTCTGTTTTCTTGCAACACAAGCTATCACATCGTTTACAATCATCTCATTACGTACCCGACTGGTACTAATCAGACTATATGCCTTATTGATATCATCCTTGCTTTCTGCATTATCGACTACTCTTGTATATCTCGGGACAAAATAATGTCCGATTCCCTGCTCTTGCGCCCTCTCCAACGCAGTAAACCTGTGTCTCAGTGGACCCAGCAACATATAAATGATCCTGTCAAGGCTGTCACCACGTTTTGGTGTAGCTGAAACACCATACACATACTTTGCATTAATTTTCTGTAATAATTCCATGGATGTATTGGAAGCTGCGTGATGGCATTCATCCATGATTACCATTCCATAAGAATTAATCCGTTCATTAAACTTTCCCCTGCTATACATAGAACCAACCATTGCAACATCTATGATACCTGTTAATGTATTTTTACTGCCGTGCAAAATTCCTATCACACTGTCTCTCTTTTTCTTTCTTCCTGTTTTTGTTTCATAGTCCGGTGGTTCTTCTTTTATTTCCAAAAACTTATTCAGTTCATCGACCCACTGATTCAGTAAGTCTTTGCTTTGTAACAGGATAAGCGTATTTACTTTTCGCTCAGCAATAAGATAACTACATACTACCGTCTTACCAAATGCAGTTGCCGCACTCAAAACACCATCCGAATGTGACAGTAATTTTTCTGCCGCCAGCTCCTGCTGCGTTCGCAAATCTCCCTTAAAAGATACTCGGATTGGATGTCCTGTTTCTCTCTGATCAGAAACATCAACAGAAATCCCTGCCTTTTCACATTCTTCTATTAATTTTTCTCTCAGTCCCCTCGGAATCTGTATGTACCCATCTATATCCTTTCCTAAATACACAGCACTAAAATTGTAGTAATTTGAATATCCAAGCCTTTTATTTTTATAAAATTCCGGATTATCAAATGCTGCCAGACTACGAATCTGATTTTGTATTCTTGGCATAAGGTTCAAAGTATCAATATAAACACCATTCCCCAATACCATATGCAGCTTGCCCACAACATCAGCTTTAGAAAACTCGCACTTCTTTTTCCATGGTTTCGGTCTGGAGTTTTTATCAATATTAGCAAGCATTCCTCTGGCTTCTGCTAATTCTCCCTGCCATTTTGTCATGTATTGTTCGATATCTTCTACGCCCAACTTATCCGTTTTATTAAATAGAGTATCCCATTGATCAGGATATGCATTCCAATTTTCATCTACAAAAGCACTATTTCCATTCTTAAGTGCCTGTCCCTGTAACGGTAATGCAATCAAATTACCTATACTATTTGTCACATCCTGTGAAGGATACATTCTGTCATAATAATGAAACGATTTCAGATTAATGGAAGTTGAACCTTTATCCAATAAGAGAAATCCGAAATTTCTTGCCGTTGCCGCCGGTATTGCCTTTTTAAAGAAAATCCATACATGTGCCCCTTTCCCGGAGCGGGATCTCTCAACTAAAGGTCTGATACCATTAAGCTCACACATTTTTCTAAGAGCATCCACTTCTTTATGCCACTCATTATCCGTATTGGCAAAATCGGTAGCTTCCGCTCCTTTTTCATGGTTATCAAAATCAAATACAATAAATCTGCATGTACCATTTGGCAATAGAGGATATACACCAATTACATCTGAACCATCCTCTTTAAATCCCAACAAATGAGCAATTATTTTTTTAACATCCAGCCTTGTCCATTTGGTATTTTCACACTCATCACAAAATACCTTCTCTTTACGTTGCTTAGGGCAAAGTCTGTCATTCCAACGATTATCACATTGGGGAAAATAACCACCGTTCTTACCTCGTCTGGCATATACATCTTCTCTTCCCCAAAACATCGAAAAGAAACGGATTGCCATCTCTTCTGAAATAAACGAAGGATTCACAATACGTTCCCCCTGATCCGGGTCATACTCTTCTGCATTTTCTATTTTTTCTTCGAAAGGATTTACCTCATCATACGGAATACTTGCTTTCTTCAATTTATCTTTTAATAATCTGTTCTCATATTCAAGTATCCTAACCATCTTTCTCAACGAATCCACATCGTATGCTTCTACGTTCACCTCTGTCACCTGCAATTCTTATTTCTTCACAATATTATCTCGCATTCATTGTCCCAACTTTATTCTATCATTTGTTCCAACTATCTTCAATATTTGTTTCCGAATATTTAACGCTTATATGAATAAACTAATACTACCACTAAAAACAGATTGACTTTCTGAAATCAATCCTGTATAGTATTTTTAGTGGTTGTGCTATGGATGCTTGAGGGGCCCGTAGCCGGAGGAGCTCATGCGTGGGCTCCTTTTTTACTATACAGGAGTGATATATTATGGAGAAAAAATTTCTTACATACGATCAGCAAATTGAAAAATTACAGAGTGAAAAACAATTAACCATTTCAGATGTTCCAACTGCCATCCATACGCTAGAGCATATCAGCTACTATTCTTTGATTGGCGGATACAAAAATCTGTTCAAACATAAGCCTTCTGGAAAATACTTATATGGTGTTACATTTGAAGAAATTGTTGCATTTTATTATTTTGATGAAGAGTTACGGACTTTATTTTTAAAGTATATTCTTCATGTAGAACGGCATCTGAAATCTTTGATTTCCTATCACTTCTGTGAAAAATTTGGTGAAAGTCAGGTAGAATATCTAAACCCTGTAAATTTTAATTCTGCAAAGAAAAACCAAAAAGCTGTCAATCGCCTGATTCATTCTATGCAAAACTGTATTTCGATGCCTTCCCATTATAATTACATTTCCCATTATTCCAAGGTATATGGTAATGTTCCACTCTGGGTTGCAATGAATGCTGTTACATTTGGACAGCTTTCTGCCTTTTATCAATATATGCCAAACGATGTCCAGGTAAAAGTCAGTAAACATTTCCCAGGCTATACAGAAAAACAATTGCATCAATTTATCACTATTATTGCAAAGTGCCGGAATGTATGTGCTCATGGAGAACGATTATATGATTTTCGAACTCAAGATACAATCCCTGATACACTCCTACACCAAAAGCTTTCTATTCCATTGAAAAAGGGGAGTTATACTCTTGGTAAACACGATTTATTTGCTGTAGTTCTTTCACTAAGATATCTCATCAACAATGATGATTTTAAATCATTCAAACGCTCTCTTATCCAGTTAATCAAGCGAGTACTTAAGCAGTGCCCACATTTAACACAGGCACAACTATTAAAACAAATGGGATTCCCTGAAAATTGGGAGAAGATTTGCAGATATAAAATATATTAAAATCATATATAAAACGGCAGCCCTGCGATTTCCATCTCAGGAAGCTGCCGCTTCTTTTTTCTTTTCATTTTCTTCTTTTTTCTCCTGTCCATTGTTTTCCTTATCTTCCTCCAGTTCCCGGAGCAGCTCTTCGCCATATTTATCTATCATCCGCACAAGAAAATCAATGCACCGTTCAAATTCTATATTCTGTTTCACAAGCCTCTCCTTCCCTGTTTTTTTATTCTGTAGTCATTCTACAGGAAAGTTTCTGGCTTCTCATTGAGCAGAAATTGAGAGTAAATTGACTGTTTCTCATTTATTTTGGTTCATATCATTGAAATTCCATTGTCCAGAACATACGTTTGTGTTATTATATAGGAAGTTTAGTACCAGATACAAACAGAATTGATACGAAAAGGTGGGATTGCGATTGGATCGATGCGATTTTAGCTCTATAATGACATGTTTAAAAAATCATATCAGCGAAAGTAACCAGATGAACCAGCCTGAATTTTTATATGAAGTGTTTGAGGATTTTATGGACAGCCCGGAAAGCATAGATTTTTCTTTTGACAACGGGCTGGTCTGCCGGTGGATGACCGGACAGGCGAAGATCAGTCCCAAAATCTGCTCTTACTATGCAAGACCAAGCAAACAGGAAAAACTGGCTGAAACGCTGCAGCATAATCTTATACCATTAATGACCGACTGTAACAAAGCACTGCAGGATGTTTATCTCCTGTTCATGCAGGATGCCACAATCTCCGAAGCAAAAAAGAAAAAGCTGGCATCCCTTTACAAGCCCCTTGATTCACGGCTTCTTTTTCTGGCAAAATTGATCTCCTTTGATATGGAACGCCAGTTTATCAAACGGGATACCAGAAACCAGAAACTGATTGCAGGCGGTTCTCTTTCCCCGGTTGTTCTAGATTACATCATGGACAGTGAAGTTCCCAGACCATGCCGCCATTTTCTTGGAAGAGAAGAAGAACTGGACGAATTACATGCAATGCTGGAAGAAAACAGCAAAGTATTTCTCTATGGAATTGCGGGGATTGGAAAGAGTGAACTGGCGAAAGCATATGCAAAGCAATACAAAAAATATTATACGAACATCCTGTATGTGGAATATGCCGGTGATTTACATCAGGCTGTCACAGACATGGATTTTACCGATGATCTGCCGGAAGATGGCGAAGAAGAACGTTTCCGGAAACACAACCGGTTTCTCCGCTCTCTAAAAGATGATACACTGCTCATCATAGACAATTTCAACGTCACTGCCACGCAGGACAGTTTTCTGCCGGTGGTCCTGAAATACCGGTGCAGGATTCTTTTCACGACTAGAAGTAGATTTGACGGACACTGTATCCTGCAGCTAAAAGAGATCCGGGAACCGGCCAGCCTGTTTCAACTGGCAGCTGCATTTTATTCCGAAGCAGAAGAACACCGGACACTGGTAGAAGAGATCATAGAAACCGTCCACCGCCATACTTTTGCAGTAGAACTGGCAGCAAATCTTCTGGAAAATGGAATTCTACCTCTGGAACGCTTGCTGGAAAAGCTACGGGAAGAAAAGGCATCCCTTGAAAATGAAGATAAAATCATTGCCATCAAAGACGGTCAAAACAGCAAGGCTACTTACTATAACCATATCCACACTCTGTTCTCCCTTTATTCCATATCCGTAAAACAACAGGAAATCATGCGGAACCTTTGCTTTCTGCCTCCTGCCGGTATTTCCGCCCGTATTTTTGCTGACTGGCTTGGATTAACTGACTTAAATGCCATCAATGACCTGGTTGAAACAGGTTTTGTACAGGCAACTACCCGGCATACAATTTCCCTGCATCCGATGATTCAGGAGATTGCCCTTTCAGAAACAAAACCTTCGGTCACAGGCTGCCATACTTTGCTTAATTCCCTGCAAAAAATATGTCTGATGCATGGAACAGAAGTCAGCTATTATAAAAAACTGTTCCAGACAGTCGGGAATATCATGCGGATGATAGAAAAAGATGATCCGACCAAATACCTTCTGTTTCTGGAAGATATCTTCCCATATATGGAGAAATACCGTTACAAGAAAGGTATGAAAGAGATTATCTGTGAGATGAAGCAGCTTTTGAAAGGGAATGGAAACGGTGCCGATACTGACCGTGCATTATTACTGGACTATCAGGCATGTATGGAAACAAAGCCGGAAAAAGCCATCAAACTTGAAAAGGAAGCCCTTGCACAGATCAAAGAAATCACAAAAGACAATGCCCACCTTGTCTCCAACCTTCATGCGAATCTGGGCGGTCTTTACCGCCTAAATGGTCAGGCAGCGCTTGCAAAAGAACACATGGAAAAGGGAATCTTCCTGCTTGAGCAGTACCAACTGCTTTATACCAATGACAGCATTCCCCAGATCAACAATTATGCTGCCTTATTGACAGAATTGCAGGAGCCGGAACGGGCAATGGCTGCCCTCCAGAAACTTGCGCAGATCATCAAAGAATACAACTCCGATACCTGTCTGGACTATGCCCAGGTACAGGAAGCCATGGGAAATATCTGCCTGATCACAGCAAATATCTCACAGGCTAAAACCCATTTCAAAAAAGCCATGAAGATTTATGAGAATGTTTGGGCTGATGAACCGGAACTGATTGAAGAAAAATATCAGGAAATTCAGGAACTGTATCCACAGGTAGGCATCGCACTGGCAAGGGGAATCCTGGCTTCAAAAAACAAATAATAAAATAAAACCGAAAAAATTTGTAACGAAACTATCCTTTCTCCGTCTAATCTATGTAAAAAGGAGGTGAACAGTTCTGGATTATGAGAAATTGTACAATTCATATTATCTGCAGGTTTACTCATATGTGATGACTATTGTAAAAAATCAGTCTCTTGCGGAGGAAATTACCCAAAATACTTTTTATAAAGCTATGACTGCAAAACACACATACGAAGGCAAGTCCAGCGAATTTACCTGGCTTTGTAGTATTGCTAAAAACCTTGCAATTGATGAATGTAGAAAAAATACTAAATATGCATCTTTTGATGAAGCTAGCTCTGAAGTATCTTTTGATATGGTAGATAATTATGAAGATCAGGACACAGCTCTTCAGATCCATCTCATACTTCATGAACTTCAGGAGCCTTATAAAGAAGTATTCCAGCTTAGGGTATTTGGAGAATTATCATTTTCACAGATTGGAACTATCTTTGGTAAAACAGAGAACTGGGCAAGAGTTACTTATCATAGGGCAAGATTAAAAATCAAAGAAAGGATGGATGAACATGAATAATAATCAAAATCAATGTGATATTGTGCAGGATCTTCTGCCACTTTATTATGACCATGCATGCAGCTTGGCAAGTTGCCAACTGGTAGAACAGCATCTAACTGACTGTCCTAAATGCAGAAATACTTATGAACAGTTAGCGAATAATACCATTAACACAGTTATCAAACAGGAATCAAAAGGAGTTCTTGCCCGTCACGCTCAAAAAGAACGGAATGCCGCGTTTAAAGCCGGCGTTGTTATAGCAGGTATCCTTCTTCTGCCAATCATTATTACCTTTATTGTATCTATGGCAAACGGAGGAGGACTTGGTGTATTTCTTGTGGTCACTGCATCCATGATGCTTGTTGCTGCACTTACTGTAATTCCTTTGATATCTTCACAAAAAAGAATTTTAAAATGCATCCTATGCAGTATTGCCGCTTTATTGCTGATTTTCTTTTTCGTGGATGCCATGAATGGAGGCGGAGAATTCCTATATTGGTCAATCCCTACTTTATTCGGATTATCTGTAGTATTCTTCCCTTTTATAATACGAAATATCACTTTGTCACCTGTTTTATCTGATAAAAAAGCTCTTATTACTATGATATGGGACACGTTATGGCTATATCTTACAATATTCATTGTATGTTACCGCTCAGGAATGGCTGGAATGAAAACAGGAAGCATTGTTGCATTCGTCCTTATGCTAGGTGTATGGCTCATTTTCCTCACAATAAGATATTTACCTGTAAATTCTTTCATCAAAGCCGGAATCAGTACTTTCTTGTGTAGTATATGGATGATTTTTTCCAACGATATCTGTACTTTTCTTATTGAACATAAAAAACAACTTACTATCAGTCACGTCAACTTTTCAAATTGGAGTACAGACATCAGTTTCAATGCAAATGTCTATGTAATAATTTTAATTGCTGGTGGATTAATCAGTGCTTGTCTTATTGGAATCGGTATAATCATAATGAAAAAAAGGTAATCCTGGAAACAAAGACACTTCGGATGGCATTATCACACATTGTCATACGAAGTGTCTTTTGTTATGTCTATATGACTTTTTCCCACTTTTGGGAGAAAGTTCTTTTAATTTCAGCAAATATATATTTGTTTGAATACTCTATACATTGCCAGACGATGCTCTTTCAGATATGTTTTTCGCATCATTCCATATTTCCCATAATGCGGTTCTTCATCTGTACTGATAAGATTCGGATAGTAAATTCCATCTGCGCCAAGTGTGTAGGTTCCACCCATTTTTTCAAATGTGCTTTTCATGTGTTATTCCTCCTTGAAATCAGCGATGTCCTTAGATCATCGCATAATATTTCAGGGCAGCCTTGATAGCATCTTCTTTCTCTTTCGGGCATTGTGGAACTCTTGCATTTTCTGATTTTGGAAGATTATAGTTTTCTCCCACTTCAATTCCACATTTGCGTTTTACCTGAGAAATATATAAACTTGAAACCTTCAAGCCAGATTCTTTCAGCACATAATCCTTGATTTCCTGATAGGTTGCTTTCAACTCGGCACTGGTGGCATCCAGCTCGTCCAGGTCTAAGTCGATCTCTATCGTGTCATCCGGCTTTTGTTGGGACAAAAGAACAACCGTCTCCACATGATAAGTCCCCGGGAATAAATCCACGCACCCAATCCGTTCCACCTGATACCCTCTCCCCTGCAGCATTTCCAGATCTCTCGCCACACTGGTCGGCTTACATGCGATATAAACCATCTTCTCCACGCCAAAATCAATGATCTTCTCCAGCGCCTTCGGGTGCACGCCGTCTCTGGGCGGATCCAGCACGATCAGATCCGGCACTTCCCCGAGGTCATCGATCACCTTCAGCACATCGCCTGCCCAGAAGGTACAGTTATCGAGCCCGTTCATTTTCGCATTTTCCTTTGCCGCTTCCACTGCTTCTTCCACGATCTCCACACCAACAACTTTTTTTGCAACCGGCGCAAGGATCTGGGCAATGGTGCCGGTTCCGCTGTAGAGGTCGAAAATCACCTTATCTTTCGTCTCACCGATATAATCTCTTACCTTTTCATACAGCACTTCCGCTCCCAGGGAGTTGGTCTGGAAGAAGGAAAATGGTGTGATCTTGAACTTAAGTCCCAGGAGTTCTTCGTAAAAATAATCCTGCCCATACAGTATTTCCGTTCCTTCATCTTTCACGACATCCGCCAGGCTGTCATTTTTCGTATGAAGAATTCCGGCTATCGTCCCGTCCAGTTCAAGGGCTGTCAGGCAATTCACCAGTCCCCTTTTATCCAGTTCATACTCTGTCGTTGTCACAAGATCGATCAGGATTTCCCCTGTCTTTACCGCTTTTCTGACCAGTAGGTGGCGATAGAATCCTACATGACGCATGCGGTGGTAGTATGGAAGGCCTGTCCCTGCGGCAAATTCCAGCACGGCGGCAAGGATTTTCCGGTAATCTTCATCTACGATCCGGCATCCGGTCACAGGGACAATGTCATGAAAGCTTCCCCGTTTATGCATTCCAAGTGCAAGCGGACCGTCTTTGTACTCATCTCCGAAGGAGAATTCCATCTTGTTCCGGTATGCTTCCCGCACCGGGCTTTCTGCGACGCCTTCCCAGATATAGTCTCCATTTACCGCTGAATCCATCATGTTTTTAATCTGTGTCGCTTTTAAGCGGATCTGTTCTTCGTAGGGGAGATTCTGATACGTGCAGCCTCCGCAGCCTTTTTGAAAATCGTCTCCTTCTGCAGATGGCATCTGGCAGAAATGTGGGCACATCGGTTCTATCTCAATCGGGGACGGTTCCAGTACCTGAAGGAGTCTTCCTTCTGCCTGCCCTTTGCGGATTTTATTCACTGCAAAGCTCACCTTCTGCCCTGGCAATGTGTTTTTAACAATCACGTTTTTCTCTTCCCCATCTATTCTTGCAATCCCTTTATTTGGAAATTCTACTTTTTCAATCATTCCTTCCAGAATCTGTCCTTTTTTCATCGTACACCTCTAAAAATACTATTCTATTCTAATATACTTGTTCTAATCAACAATGCAAATTTCTTGGCATAAGCAAAGCTCAGGCATGGCAAAAAACAAGACAGGAACCTTTCTCTCAATTCCTGCCTCGCTTTACTCTTTTCAACTTACTGTACTTCATCCTCGTCACTGAAGAAATCTTCATCGAAGTCATCGTCGAAATCTTCATCGAAATCTTCAAGATAATCCGGGGTAAAGAAACAATATACTGCATATGCGATTGCTGCAACTGCTGCGACTGCTCCTACAATAGCCAGAACCCAGAGAATCGTCTTCTGAGCCTTATCCTCTTCCTCTTTCTTGTGGATTAAGTCATTCAATTTTGTTGTAGCAAGCATTTCTTCTATTCTGCTCATGCCTTCACATCCTTTCTGCCATTCACTCAGAGTTCTTACACTGAGTATCATACGCTCATCAATATGAAATTATTATATCATTCCCGTTACTAAATTTCTACCAAATTATATCATTTTTAGAAATTCTTTATCGTTCTATTCGACTTTTTCCAGTTTTGCAAACATAGCAAACATCTTCTTTACACCGGCCGTATCGAACTGAACCGTCACCTCGTAATCACGTCCGCCTTCGGTGATCTGTGTCACCGTTCCTTCACCGAATTTCATATGACGCACCCTGTCTCCTACACCGTAAGAAAGTCCCTCACTCTTCTTGACCTGGAACTGTTTCGGTGCGGCATAGGCATTCTTGTGGAAATTCATCACAGCCTGCTGATATGCTGTCCGCTTTGCCTCTTCTGCCTTTTTCTCTTCTTTGTGGAAGACTTCTCCGGTAGATAAAAGTTCCGGTGGGATTTCCTGCATAAAACGGGACATCCTGTTATATTGTGTCTCGCCCCGGACCATCCGCCGTCTTGCGCAGGTGAGGGTCAGTTCTTCCTTCGCCCGGGTGATTCCCACATAACAGAGTCTTCTTTCTTCTTCGATATCGGACGGATCATCCGAGGTAACAGACATATAACTTGGGAAAAGTCCATCCTCCATGCCTGCCAGATAGACATGCGGAAATTCCAATCCTTTCGCACTATGCAGGGTCATAAGAACCACGTAATCGGTATCCTCGTCAAGACTGTCAATATCGGCTACCAGTGCGACTTCTTCGAGAAATCCGGACAAAGTAACTTTCGTTCCCTCTGCTTCACATAATTCCTCGTATGCTATGATTTTATTCTTGAATTCTTCGATATTTTCAATACGACTTTGTGCCTCTTCATCAGTATCAGCCTGCAGTTCTTCCACGTACCCGGTCAGCTCGATGATCTCATCCATAAGCTTGGAAATGCTCATGTTTGCGCTTTCGGCTTTCAGCTGTTCGATCAGCGCCACAAAGGATTCCAGCTTCCCTGCGCTTCGCCCAATCGCCGGAATACTGTGTGCGCCAACCAGCGCATCATAAAAGCCGATCTCACGCTCTGCGGCATACTCCTGCACGCGGTTGATCGTGGTCAGGCCGATTCCCCTCTTCGGCACATTAATGATCCTCCGCACAGCCAGGTCATCTCTTCCGTTATCAATGGTTTTCAGATATGCAAGAAGATCCTTGATCTCCCGTCTGGCATAGAAATTGATGCCGCCCACAATCCGATAGGGCACATTGGATACAACCAGCTTTTCTTCAAACATACGGGACTGGGCATTGGTACGATAGAGAACCGCAAAGTCATGATAGCTTCGTTTTCCTGAATTTACTTCATTTTTTATATTGTTTACTATGTATTCCGCCTCATCAAATGCCGTATCAAACTGGCGGAACTGAATCGGCGTTCCCAGACCGTTCTGGGTCCAGAGCGCCTTCGCCTTACGTCCTTTGTTGTTGCGGATCACTGCATTTGCCGCATCCAGGATCGTCGTCGTGGATCGATAGTTCTGTTCCAGCTTGATGACCTTCGTATTCGGAAATACCTGTTCGAAATTCAGAATATTCTTAATATTTGCCCCACGGAATTTGTAAATGGACTGATCATCGTCTCCGACTACACAGAGATTCTTGTATTTCCCCGCAAGGATACTCACAAGCATGAACTGTACTGTATTGGTATCCTGATACTCATCCACCATAATATAGCGGAATCGTTCCTGATAGCTCTCAAGAACATCCGGCTGTGTCTGGAAAAGCTGAACCGTCTTTAGCAGCAGATCATCAAAATCCAGCGCATTGTTTGCCCGCAGCTGTTTCTCATACTCGGTGTAAGCCTGCGCGATCTTCTTCTGCATATAATCGCCCTCTGCCCTCAGTGCAAATTCCTCCGGTGTGACCATCTCATCCTTTGCCGATGAGATTGCCCCGAGAATGGTTCTTTCTTTCAGCATCTTGGTGTCGATCTTCAAATATTTACACACATCTTTCATCAGAGTCTTCTGATCATCTGCGTCATAGATCGTAAAGTTGGTATCATATCCCAGACGGTCAATGTATCTTCTCAGAATCCGGACGCACATGGAATGAAAGGTGCTCACCCAGATGCTCTCTGCCCCGAATCCTACGATGGAATCCACTCGCTCCCGCATTTCTCCTGCCGCTTTGTTGGTAAATGTAATCGCCAGTATATTCCAGGGATTCACTCCATTTTCTTCAATGAGATATGCGATTCGATGTGTCAGCACTCTCGTTTTTCCCGAACCTGCTCCCGCAAGGATCAGAAGCGGTCCTTCTGTATGGCAAACAGCCTCTTTCTGCTGTTCGTTTAATGAATCATAAATACTCATATTCTACATCCTTTTCTGCAGCCGCTTGTCACAGCCTGTCTTTTCCTGTCTAATCTCTGCCTTCGCAGACGTACTTTTTATTATAATATAAAATCCTTCAATTGTCTCTTGTTTTTTCAAGAATCCCTACATACAAATGGAACTTAAGAAAATATTTATAGACTTTAAAAATTTACTGTGTTAAAATGGTATGGTCAATAAAGATACGGAGGGATCATCATGAGCCGGAAAATTAGAACTGAAGCTGTTGATTTTTTATTTGATGCTGTTTTAAGTCTGAAAAACCGCGAAGAATGTTATACTTTTTTTGAAGATGTCTGCACGGTAAATGAACTGTTATCACTCTCACAGCGCTTCGAAGTAGCGAAGATGCTGAGAGAACAGAAGACTTATCTGGAAATCGCAGAAAAGACAGGAGCTTCTACAGCGACGATCAGCCGTGTAAACCGTTCACTGAATTATGGAAATGACGGATATGACATGGTTTTCGCCCGCCTTAGCAAGGACCCGGAGGCAACTGAAGAATAAAAGAGAGAAGGAACAGGACGCCTGGGGAAAGCGTCCTGTTCTTATTTTTTATGCTTTTTCTTATTTTCTTCATGTTCCGGAAATCCGTCAATGAGCTTTTCAATCAGCTGCTTTTTAATATATACGTCAAAACTCAGATTACAGATAAAGGCGAACATCTGGAGATACTCCCTTTCTTCTTCCGGTGCATCTTTGAAAGAATCTTCAGCGATCTTGTACAGCTCGCCGACACTTTCCTGCGTCTGTCCGACCCTGCCCTTCTCCATCTGACAGATTTCTTCATAAACGCGCTCCATATCCAACTCGGATTCCGAGCCGAAATATCGGCTGATCATGGGTTCGAGCAGAGTTCCGATATCCTTGATGGATAAAATACTCTTAAAATAATAAATAAAGATCAATACCAGCAGATGTTCCTTGGTGTATTTCTTCTTCACCGGCGGCGGAAGGAGGTCATTTTTCGCATAATTATTGATCATTGTCTTCGTCAGGATCTTGTCATCCGGATACCGCTTCGTCGTCTTAAGCTGTTCCTCCATGAAGGTCGTTACCTGATCCATATAGAGATCAATATTCGGGATATCAGCAGGTTTGATATAATCGATCCTTCCGATACTCTCCATAATACTGTTCAGTAAATCTTCCGTGTCAATTGTCATATTTCTCACCTCAATATATTCATTATATAGTAATGAAAACTAGATGGCAAGTATTTTTTCCAGCCTCTCAAGGGATGTATTTACCACCAGTTCTTCCGGGAATTCGCATTCTTTCAAAACTTCCATCGCCAGATCAAATCCTGCCAGATCCACATCCACGTGGGCGTCGCTTCCAATGGAGATCGGCACCTCATATTTTTTACAGAGACGCAGCATTTCCATATCATTTTCCCTGGTATTCACACGGAATCCTCCCGGACGGAGGGAACTGTTATTCAGTTCCAGAAGCGTGTGCGTCTCTTTCGCCTTCTTTACGATTGCTTCATAATCTACCATAAATCTACCATCATCCGGATGCCCGATAATATCAATATGCGGGTTCTCCATTGCTGCAAGATATGCGTTTGTAATATCCTTTTTCGTCTTTGCCCCTTTATAGCACGGCGGATGAATACTGGCAATGACCAGATCCATTTCCGCAAGAACCGAATCCGGGAGATCCACACTTCCGTTCTCATCCAGTATATTGGCTTCCGTTCCAAGGAAGAGCTTTACGCCGCATTGATTTCTTGGAACGACACGCAGATTCTGAAAATAGAACAAATGGCAGCTTCCGGGCATGTCCGGCGCATGATCCGTCAGTGCGATCGCCTCCAGTCCTTTATCCGCAGCCGCCTTTGCCATTTCTCTTATCGTATTATATGCATGTCCACTTGCCAATGTATGTGCATGTGTATCTAAAACAATCTTCATTTTTCGCTATTTACTCCTCTTTTATAACTTGTTTCCTTACATTATCATAAACTCTTTATAAAGTTTTTACAATGAATTTTACATAGTTTTTCCCCTGATGCAGAAAATATCATAAAAAAAGGAAGGTTATTTTCATGAACAAAAAAGAAAAACAGCAAAACAATCGTATCATTGATTCCTATGATTATCTTGCCAATGCAGCCTCCTCCCAGGATTGTACAGGACTGATTCCCTCTCTCCCCATATCCCGTGCGGAGCTGGATTCCTATGAGGATGTTTATCACTACCAGCCTCCCAAAGTTCCGGTCAAAAAAGATGAGCGGGAATTGTAAAAATTCTATAAAATTGCAGAAGCGTCTGCCGGTCTATGGTATACTAATAAAAAGCGAATTGTGCAGACTACTCCTGCACAAGAATTTACAAAAGAGAGGAATTGATATGGATCTTTTATCTGCTCTCAAAAGTGCACATTTTTTCAATCACAAAAGGCGTCTTCTTCCCCTTACAACAACGTGGAGCGAGTCGCTGGATCCCGAGCACGTTCTGGAAGAGTATCCGCGCCCCCAGATGGTACGCGAACATTTTATGATTCTGAACGGTTACTGGGATTATACCATCTTTTCCAAAAAGAAACGCCATGCTCCTATTTCAGGGAAGATTCTGGTTCCTTTTTCACCGGAAGCTCCTCTGTCGGGCGTGCAGCAGCAGATTTTCCCGGATGATACTCTGATCTGCGAACGGACACTCCCCGATGAGATTCTTCCGCCATACGGCAAGAGATGTATTCTTCATTTTGGTGCCGTGGACCAGCAGGCCAGTGTCCGGATCAACGGCCGGACCGTCATCGAACACACCGGAGGTTATCTTCCGTTTTCCGTAGATATCACCGACGCACTGACCGAACGTTCCAACATTCTGTCAGTATCTGTCAGAGACCAGTCGGACCGCTCCTTCCACAGCACCGGCAAACAGAAGCTGAAACGCGGCGGAATGTTCTATACAGCCCAAAGCGGCATCTGGCAGACAGTCTGGGCGGAATGGGTTCCGGATATCTATATCACGGAACTGCATCTGACTCCTCAGTATGACAAGGAAACGGTGCATGTCTCTTTAAAATTGAACCGTCCGGTACCGGCATGCCGTGATCAGGATGCGGTCGTCTGCCATGTTCTTGATGCCGACGGCAACATCATTTCCAAAGGAATCTGCACCAATTATTCCGATTCTCTTTGTGAATATTCCTGCTACTGCGATGTGGACCAGATGGAGCCGTGGACTCCGGATCATCCTTATCTGTACCGCCTGCGTGTCCGTGCCGGCAAGGATGAGGTGACCGGATATTTCGCCATGCGCACCTATACTATTGAAAAGGATTCAAAAGGGATCTCCCGTTTCTGCCTGAATCACAAGCCCTTCTTTCTGAATGGAATCCTGGATCAGGGCTACTGGCCGGACGGACTCTATACCGCCCCTTCCGACGATGCTCTGATCTATGACATTACCAAGATGAAAGAACTTGGATTCAATATGCTGCGCAAGCATGTGAAGATTGAGACCGCCAGGTGGTACTATCACTGTGACCGCCTCGGTATGATCGTATGGCAGGACATGGTAAATGGCGGCGCCTATCATGCCCCCATTATGACCTGGATCCCGGCTCTGTTCCCGAAATTCAAGGTACGTATGAGTGACAAGCTGCACCTTCCTCTTGGCCGCAGGAGTATCCGGGGCAGAGAAGAATTCATTCAGGAATGCCGCGATACAGTCCAGGCACTTGGCTGTTTCCCGTGTATCAGCACCTGGGTCATCTTCAATGAAGGCTGGGGACAATTTGACTCCAAGAAGCTCACACGGCTATTGCGGGAACTGGATCCTGACCGACTGATCGACTCCGCCAGCGGATGGTTCGACCGCGGACAGGGGGATTTCAAGAGTGAGCATAATTACTTTGATAAACAGTTTGTAAATCCGGAACGACGCGCTTTCGTCATTTCCGAATATGGTGGGTACGCCTGTCAGATCAAAGATCATGTCAGCACGCGCGGTGTTTACGGGTATAAGGTTTTTCCGGCCGTCAGCGATTTCAGAGGCGCTTTCTACCGCCTGATGAGTGAAGAGATCGATCCGCTGATCGAGAAGGGGCTTTGCGGAGCCATCTACACCCAGGTTTCTGACATCGAAGAAGAAGTAAACGGTCTTCTCACCTATGACCGGAAAGTCTGCAAATTGGACAGGAATTAGACCGAAATATCAAAATTTTAAAACGCAGGGGCACCTCTTATAAATGAAGTGCCCCTTTTTCTTTATTCTGATTCCAACAATATTCCGGAAAACGGCGGAAGATTTAGAATGACCTTTCCATTTTTGTACTCATTTCGGGCAAGAGATGTCTTTTTTGCGGTACTGCCACCGAATTCTTCCCAGTCTGAGTGCAATGCCACTCTGATTTTTGCATCTTCCTCAACCTTAAATTCATACGCTTCCTGCAATACATTCGAAAAATTAAAGACAGCTATATATTTTCTTTTGGTTCCAACGCGTTCCATCGCATAAATGCACCGCTCCTCCTGATGGCAGTCCACCCACCGGAAATTCTCAGGATCATAGTCCCTATGGAACGCATCATTTTCCCGGTAAATACGGTTCAGTTCTATCATATACCGGTGAAGCGCATCATGATTCGGATACTTCAGCATATCCCAGTCCTGCTCCCGCTTCTCATCCCACTCACGGAGCTGGCCGAATTCATTTCCCATAAAATTCAGTTTCTTACCCGGATGCACCATCATATACATGTACATCGCTCTGGCCTGCGGAAATTTTCCATCGTAATCCCCGTTCATTTTCTGAAGGATCGTCGCTTTCCCGTGTACCACTTCGTCATGACAGAATTCCAGCATATAATTTTCATGATAGAAATACATCATAGAAAATGTCAGTTTATGATAATCCCGCGCCCGATACTCCGGAGCCGTCTGGAAATACTCCAGCGTGTCATGCATGAATCCCAGATCCCATTTATAGTCAAATCCGAGGCCGCCCTTCTCTACCGGCTTTGTCACCCCCGGGTAGGAAGTCGAGTCCTCTGCGATGAGCATCGCCGTTGGATGGCGCTGTTTCAGCCCCTGATTCATGGTCTTCAGGAAATCCAGCGTCGTTCCGTTCACACCGCGTCGTTCATCTCCCTGCCAGTAGATCAACCGGCTGACCGCGTCCATCCGAAGCCCGTCAAAATGAAATTCCTCCAGCCAGTAATTCGCCGCCGACTGCAGGAAACAGCGCACCTCTCCCCGGGAATGCATGAAATTACAGCTTCCCCACTCACTTTCTCCTACTGCAGCATTTGGGTACTCATACAGACATGTTCCGTCAAATTCCTTCAAGCCATAATAATCCACCGCAAAATGCACCGGAACAAAATCCATAATCACTCCGATTCCTGCCTGATGGCATTTATCAACCAGCTTTTTCAGCTGATCCGGTGTCCCATACCGTGAAGTCGGCGCAAAAAATCCGGTATTCTGATACCCCCAGGAACCGTCAAACGGGTGCTCAGAAAGAGGCATGAATTCCAGATGTGTATAATGATTTTCCTTGATATATGGGATAAGAAGCTCCGCCAGTTCCTCGTAATCATACCAGTCCGTCTCTTCTTCCCCTTTCTTTTTCCAGGATCCTGCGTGCAGCTCGTAAATATTCAACGCCTCATCGTGCCTTACCGTGCGCGACTGCATCCATTCCTCGTCCTGAAACTGATAGGAATCCAACTCCGTCAGGATCGAACAGTTTGCCGGACGCAGCTCCATCTGAAATCCATAAGGATCCGCATGCTCTACCCGCCAGCCCTTTCCCGTGTAAATGCAATATTTATACATTTGTCCCAACTTTGCCGCAATCGGCTCCGATATATATACACCACTCTGGTTCTCCTGATACATCGGAATCTCCCGCCAGCTACTAAATTCTCCCATGACCGTAACGCCTCTCGCTCCCGGTGCAAATACACGGAAAATAAAATGATCCCCTTCTTTATGTGCTCCAAAATACCGGTAAACATCAAACAAATGACCTGTATAGAATTCTTTCTGCATTTCTCCTGGTTCCCCTTTCTCCTCATCGTATATCAGCTACGCCTATTATACAAAATGCAGAAAATAACCGTCAATAAAGCGGAAGACTACAATTTCTTGAAATTGTAGTCTTCCCATCATTTACGTTTCAAACCCTGCATACTGTGTCATATACAGTTCATAATATTTTCCTTTCTGTTCTTCAAATATATTGATGTATCTGTTATCTGTTGTCCTGTCACGAAAAGCCGGATATAAGAATCCAAATTCCGGTTTCCCCGGTTCGTACTCGCCGATAAGCGGACTGATTGTGCATAAAAGGTATGTATAAACCTCTTCCGATCCTTCCATCCACTCCTTATCACTGCCTTTTACGGGAACATCATATTGTCCGAAATAAAGATAACAAGCATACGGATATCCCGGATGAACTCTCTCTTGAATCAATTCATACAAAATATCCAGAAATGCATCATTCTTAAGTTCGGACTCTTTAATCCCATCCAATAACTGCCAGATGCTCCCCGGCTTTCTCGCAGAATCCGGGATTAGGTAGTCCTTCATTTGGTCATTGGTCCTGGAAATCAGAATCGTCTTCGCCAGATTCAGATTCTTTGTCCGGTCCGGTACCGACAATTTCAGAAAATGCGTATTAAAAGTCCCGTCAACATAACCTTCCTCATCAAAATACGCCCCTGCAATCCTCGACACCGAAGACCTGGCCGGGGTCATACGTCTGGTCAGTTCCAGCATATCTTCCCTGTTAATCATACTCACTACTCCCGCCTTTTCCTGTCATTATAAAATCAATTCCGGTTTGCGAGTGACCAGGGGACAGGTACCTAGTCACATTCAAATTAGTATTATTATAAACACAACATCGCATTAAGTCAATTAAGATGACTTTGGGAACGGATACATAATAAACGGTGCTTCGAATTCTAATTCCCGAAGCACCGCTCATCCCATTCATATCATATATTCTATTCGTCACACATAGAATCCTCATCCACCTTTTCCAGTTTTTCAACTCTTTTTTTGTATATCAGTGAGGATACTACTAATGCAGCCAAACATAAACCTCCCGTACAAACGAACATAAAAACACCGGTCATAATAGATCCGATAAAATTATGATAATTTTGATAGGAAATCACAAACCAAATGACACCTAATGCAGTACCTGCAATTACACTGGCAATTACGTTTGTTTTAAAATTTGGTTTTAGTTTTCTGTCCCAAATTCCATTTTTCATACAGGCAGCCGATAGATAAATTGCAAGGCACATAAATACGATCCATTCTCCTGCAAGATTTTTCGGACTGCCATTGCCCAAAAACATCTGAATCAACATTGCTGCCAGCAGTCCCCAAAAAGCAAACCAGCAGCCATTGTGTTCAATTTTCAAAAGTTTCAGTTCCTGTCTCTCGTCAAGATTATTCTTCTCTTTCTTCATCTTCCTCATCCTCCCAGAATAAATCATCTAAGCTCTTGTTTAATACACGGCAAATCTTTCGGCATAGTTTTATTGTTGGATTGTATTCACCCTTTTCAATGGCATTCATGGTCTGCCGCGAAACTCCGACCGCTTCAGCCAGGGCTTTTTGTGTCATATCTTTCTCAGCTCTCGCTACCTTTATAGCAATGTTTTTTGCCACTTGCTTTTCACCTCCTTGTTCCTTCCAACCATAGATTATCACTTATGCGACAATATGTCATGTATATTTTACTTTTAATCGCATATAAACAACTATTTAATTTATTTCTCATTCAGACGTCCTTTTCTTCTATACCGTTTTCAGAATTCTTCGAATTAATCAGAACCATTATTTGCAAAACATGTTATAATTAATCAAAAAGGCAGGTGTGTTTTATTCAGATAAATTCACTGCGGAAAAAGTCGGGAAACTCCATGGTGCTCCGATTATTTTTAAGGTCAGAACACAGGATATGCCTGACGCCGGTCATAAGTTATCTTATCGCCAAATGGTGTGTGGCTTGTAAAAAGCGTACCGACAGTATCTTGAAATAGAAAACATTGAAAAAATATAAACTGTTCAAATTCAACAAGACATAAAAGCAGCAAAAGGCTTCTTTCCTTCTGCTGCTTTTATGTCTAATCCATCATTATTTCGGAACCACGGTTCCAATAATATCCATAGTTTGAATAATACAGGCAAATCCGGCACTCATTGCAGATAGAATCATACGCAACACTGCCATTAGATTTCAATATTGATGTTTTGCACGATTACATTTTCCTGAATCTCAAAACAATAATCCATATCTTCATTATCCAAAATGATTTCGCGTGCATAATACATTCCATAGCCTCTATTTTCTCCTTTTGTCGAATAACCCTTATCATAGAGATGCGCTAACTCAGGCTTTGTGCCATATGTATTCTCTATGATGATCCGATATCCGTTTTCTGCATTTGCCATACGAATATCTACATATTTCTTTTCAGATTCTTCGGCCGCCTCGATGGCGTTGTCAATCAGGAGCCCCAGCAGGCGGCATAAAGCTTTCATGTTTTTGTATTCGACATTCAGTTCATAATCCGGAATCACTCTGATCTCTATACTCATTGCAATTGCTTTCAGCACTTTTTCGTAGAGAATTCCTTTCAGTTCAGGCGGCTCGACATCTTTTAAGGACTGCCACGCTTTTCCCTTTTTATCTAAAGCCACCCAGGTATCCCGGATATTCGTATCAAAATACTCTTTCAAATGCGGCATGTCATCCTCTTCGATGAAACTGGAGATCGTTGCGATCAGGTTTTTGTAATCATGGCGAAGCTCTCTGGATTCATCAATCAATTGTTCCAAACCGGATACGTAATTTTCCGTCATTTTCAAACGTTCCTGGTCTGCTTTCTTTTCTTCTTCGGAACGGATGGTCTTTGTAAAATAAATCAGTACAATGCTTGTACTTAGAAAACAGAGACCAAAAAGAACGCTATTCATTAAGAGTACGGATTGATTATAATTGACTGTTTGTCCCATTACTACATTAGCTACGAAAATAGCAACAAAACATATCAAATTTATTAATATCCCCGAATTAAATTTGTCACTGCTATTAATATATTTTAGAATATTCATCTTATTATACATTATTATTCTGATCAAAATGATGAGTAAAGCAAATATTCCAGTATATATAATAGCAAATATAGCTTCATAAGAACTACCAGCTACTATTATTCCAAAAAATTTGTTCAAAATATATAATACAATTTGATTAAAAATAACATCTATCATATATCCAAGACATGCAAAACATAAATTTATTATTTTATGTTCTTTTTCACCCAGTGCTATAATAATCAGAATGAAGCTAATAACAGGTATTGTAGTTCTTTGTCCCCAAGGCATTATCAAACTAATGATTCCAACAATGAAAGTAGTTATAAAAAGAATTTCGTAATACTTCTTTTCCATGTTTTTTGTCAGCAGACCGCACAAGGCAATAATGATGCCAACAGCACTACATAAAGCATCAATTATAATTGTTAATACTTTCATCTTTTCTCCCTCCACATTTTCAACACTTTCTGAACACATCTCTTGGATATGATGCAGAAGTACAGATCAAGAGGAAGCCTTTACCAGGTAATTCCTCCATCACTTTTATTGTCATTCTTGCAATACCACCAAATGAATTTAATGTCTATGCTCATATATTTTTTACGGTGTGTACATAAATGAATCAATCCACACCCACTCCGCTCATCCAAATCCATCCTTATGTCCATAAATGTTAACATAATTCAAATCGATTTACAATACAATCAAAAATCCCAATTACTTATTTAAAATCAAAAAACAGCTAAGACCAGTCCCATCCCGATCTTAGCTATTTTTTAACATCTACATTCTTTATTTTCCAAGTGCCGTTTTCTGTGAAACTACAGTTGATTTTTCATAGCAGGCAAATGCCTCGTCTACCAGTTTCTTATCCGGCTTCGGTGTAACAAGGCTGACAAGCGGAACGATAATCAGACCGCCGAGCATTGCGATTGCACCCGTATTGATCGGAGACTGCATGATCACCGGAAGGCTTGATCTTGCAAACATATTGATAAACGTAAGACCGCAGCCCCAGATGAAGGATACCCAGCAGGATGCTACCGTTGTCTTCTTCCAGTACAGCGAATACAGGAACGGAGCCAGGAAGGAACCTGCAAGTACTCCCCATGACACACCCATCAGCTGTGCGATGAAGGTTACGGAGCTCTTATACTGAATCAGTGCAAGTACTGCAGAAATCGCGATAAATACGACGATAAATCCACGGATTACAGTTACCTGCTTTTTGTCATCCATATCTTTTACCACGTTATCTTTAATAAAATCGATCGTCAGTGTGGAACTGGACGCGATTACCAGTGAGGACAGTGTAGACATAGATGCGGAAAGTACCAGGATTACTACCAATGCGATCAGCATCGGGCTTAAACTCTCCAACATGGTCGGGATAACAGAATCATATCCATTTGCGGCAATATCAATTTTATCGGAGAACAGACGTCCGAAACCGCCAAGGAAATAACATCCGCCGGCTACAACCAGAGCAAACAGCGTGGAAATAATAGTTCCTTTCTGAATCGCGTTCTCATCTTTGATCGCATAAAATTTCTGAACCATCTGTGGAAGTCCCCATGTACCAAGAGAAGTAAGGATAACCACAAACATCAGGTTCAGTGGATCAGGTCCAAAGAAAGATGCGAATACACCGGGCGCGGTAGAAACCGTTTCATCCGAAATCTGTGCAAGTCCCTGGTATGCTTCCATAAATCCGCCTTTGCTTGCAAGGACTGCCGCGATCACTGCAACAATACCTACCAGCATAACCATACCCTGAATGAAATCATTGATCGCAGTAGCCATATACCCTCCGGCAATTACATAGATACCGGTGAGAACTGCCATCAATACAATACATACGGAATAATCAATGTTAAATGCCATTCCGAATAATCTGGAAAGACCATTATAAAGCGATGCTGTATATGGGATCAGGAACACGAAGATAATCAGGGAAGCACACAATTTCAGTGCTTTACTGTTGTATCTCTGTCCGAAAAACTGCGGCATCGTCGCTGAATCAAGATGCTGTGTCATGATTCTGGTTCTTCTTCCCAGAACTACCCATGCAAGAAGTGAGCCAATAATGGCATTTCCAATACCGGCCCAGGTCGCTGCGATACCATATTTCCATCCAAACTGTCCCGCGTATCCTACAAATACGACCGCGGAAAAATAAGAAGTACCGTATGCGAAAGCGGTAAGCCACGGTCCAACCGAGCGGCCGCCCAATACAAAACCATTTACATCTGTTGCTGTTTTGCGGCAATACAGACCGATTGCGATCATCAGTGCAAAGTATGCCAGGAGTACAATTACTTTTAACATTTTCTTTCCTCTTCCCTCTCAACTAACTCATTGAGTTTGTGCTTTTTCTTTAGTACCTTAAAGTTTTAATCTTTAAATCGTTAAAGTAATAAAATTGTAGCATACGCCATTTGATCTGTCAATCAGATTACGGATACGTCCGCTTGTTTTTTTGCCTTTTTTCATACAATAAGATGCTTTTTCATCGGGATTCTTTCATTGACAAATAAAATATTATGCTCTATCATTATTACAGCAACGCGTTAATATACAACTACAATCCAATCATAAATAAACAAAAACAACGAGGTAATCATCATGGCGAATTTAAATGAAAGAATGGTGGCATTGGGAACTTCCCGTTCCGTGATCCGTGAACTTTTCGAATTTGGTAAACAAAGAGCTGCAGAAATCGGCGCTGAGAATGTATTTGATTTCTCCATCGGAAATCCAAGTGTTCCGGCTCCGGATGCAGTCAATGAAACTGCAATCAAACTGCTTCAGGATACAGATCCTGTAGTTATTCATGGTTATACCAGCGCTCAGGGAGACATCGAAGTCAGAAAGCTCCTTGCCGATTCCGTAAACAGACGGTTCGATACATCTTTCGGACCGGATAACTTTTATGTATCCGTCGGTGCCGCCGCTGCACTTTGCTGCTGTCTGAATGGTCTTTGCAACAAGGATGACGAGGTCATTGTATTTGCACCATACTTCCCGGAATACAAAGTATTTATCGAAGGTGCCGGCGCAAAAATGAATCTGATCCCTGCCGATACCGAAGCTTTCCAGATCGACTTTGAAAAGTTTGAAGCAGCAATCAACGAGAACACAAAAGCAGTCATTGTAAACTCTCCGAATAACCCCTGCGGTGTTGTATATTCACATGAGACCTGCACAAAACTTGCGGAGATCCTCAACGCAAAATCTGCTGAATTGGGCCATCCGATCTACTTGATCGCGGATGAGCCTTATCGCGAGATCGTGTTCGATGGTATTGAGGTTCCGTACCTTCCTAAATACTACAACAATACTCTGGTGTGCTATTCCTGGTCCAAGTCCCTCTCCCTTCCGGGAGAACGTCTGGGATACGTTCTTGTTCCGGATGAAGTCGAGGAACACGGACTGGTGTACGCAGCTGTTGCAGGTGCAGGCCGTTCCCTTGGATATGTCAATGCACCCGGACTTTTCCAGCGCGTATGTGCCATGTGTGCAGATATGACTGCCGACATCACCATCTATGAGACCAACCGCAATCTCCTTTACAATGGGCTCCGCGAGATTGGTTTTGATGTAGTAAAACCGGACGGAACCTTCTACATCTTCCCGAAGACACTGGAAGAAGATGACGTTGCTTTCTGTGAAAGAGCAAAACAGTTTAATATCCTCATCGTTCCGGGATCCGGTTTCGGCTGTCCGGGACATGCACGTATTTCCTACTGCGTACCTACAGAAAGAATCGAACGCGCGCTTGATGCGTTCAAAAAACTGGCAGATTCTTATAAATAACACATAAAAATCTGTCAAATAAATACTAGAAGAGAAAACACCCATGATTATTGATTTTCATACTCATATATTTCCAGAGAAAATCGCAGAACGAGCGATTTCCAATCTGGCAGCAGTCATAAGACAAAAGCCCACCACCAACGGTTGTGCAGACGGCTTGCGTTCTTCCATGAAACATGCCGGTATCGACATCAGTGTTGTGCTTCCTGTCGTAACCGATGTGAAGCAATTTGATTCCATCCTTCGTTTTGCGGTTTATATCAACGAGACGTATGCTTCCGTTCATGAGCAACGGCTGATTTCCCTTGCGGGTATCCATCCGGACGATCCTGACTGCAAAGCTCATCTGGCGCTGATTAAACGAGAAGGATTCGCCGGAGTCAAAGTCCACCCACATTATCAGAATGTAGAATTCAATGATATCCGCATGAAAAATCTGATCTATGCCGCATCCGAGATCGGTCTTCCGGTTATCACTCATGCCGGATATGATCCCTATACGCCGGATCATGAGTTCTGCACTCCCGATATGGTTCTCGACGTTTTGAAAGATGTTGCTCCGGAAAATCTGATTCTTGCACATTTAGGAAGCAACGAAAATTACGATGAGGCCGAAGAAAAACTCTGCGGTCAGAACATCTTTCTCGACACTGCTTACTCTATCACTCGTGTGAGTGAAGCCCAGTTTATCCGCATGGTGCGCAAACATGGCGCGGATAAGATTCTTTTTGCTACCGACTGTCCATGGGCAGACCAAAGAACCTGTGCTGAAATTCTGAAGGAAAGCGCACTCACTGATCGGGAAAAAGAATTGATTCTATCAGAAAATGCTATAAAATTATTAGGCATTCAATAAAAGTAAAACCCACTGAAGAATTCTCCGGTGGGTTTTGCTTTTCTCTCTATCCAATTACTTCATTGCGTCCATACCTACAATACGGAATCCTTTCGCATCCAGAATCTTTGCAGCTTGTGCATCATCATTCGTACGAATGATCATATATGCAACATCGTTCTTCTTTCCCAAAATCGTGTACATATACTCAATATTGATTCCTTCTGTCCCAAGTACAGCAATCATATTTGCAAGCATACCGGGCTCATCCTGAACTTCCACAGCGATGACATCGGTAATAGAGCAAATATAATTTTCATTTTTCAGAATGGTAACTGCGTTGAAAACATCATCCACGATGATACGGGCAATACCGAAATCAGAAGCTTCTGCTACTGAAATTGCACGAAGGTTGATTTTCTGAGCGGAAAGAACCGCTGCAACCTCAGCAAGTTTCCCCGGCTGGTTTTCAAGAAATACGGAAATCTGTTTAACTGTCATGAATTTTCCCTCCTATTCATTAACCCTGATACAGGTTTCGTTTATCAATCACTCGAACTGCTTTGCCTTCACTTCTTACAATGCTCTTAGGTGCAACCAGCTTAACCTTAGCGTAAATTCCAAGCATCGCTTTCAGTCCGTTTACAAGCTCTTTCTCTTTTTCGGATACAACACTCAAGTTGTCGGAGAACATCTCAGGTGTCATTTCTACCTGAACTTCGATGGTGTCACTGTTGTTTACACGATCAACGATGATCTGATAGTTCGCCGGATATCCCTGGTTCATAAGTACGGTCTCGATCTGGGACGGGAATACATTTACACCCTTAACGATCAGCATATCATCACTTCTTCCAAGCGGTTTACTCATCTTCACATGCGTTCTTCCGCAAGAACATTTTTTCCTGCTTAAGATACAGATATCACGGGTACGATATCTCATGAGCGGGAATGCTTCTTTCGAAATGCTGGTAAATACAAGCTCGCCCTTCTCGCCGTCCGGAAGCACCTCTCCCGTGATCGGGTTGATGATTTCCGGAATAAAATGGTCTTCATTTACATGCATACCGGTCTGCTCTTCGCATTCGAAGGCTACACCCGGACCGGAAATTTCTGTAAGTCCATAAATATCATACGCTTTAATGCCAAGCTGTTCTTCGATATCATGGCGCATTTCTTCTGTCCATGCTTCTGCTCCGAAAATACCTGCTTTTAATTTGATCTGATCGCGTACCCCTTTTTCATGAATGCTCTCCGCTAGGTAGGCAGCATAAGATGGAGTACAGCAAAGAATCGTAGATCCCAGGTCTGTCATAAACTGAATCTGTCTCTCCGTATTTCCGGAAGACATCGGGAGCGTCAGACATCCTACTTTGTGGGAACCACCATTTAATCCCGGGCCGCCGGTAAACAAACCATAACCATAACTTACATGGCAGACATCTTCTTTGGTTCCGCCTGCGGCTACGATTGCTCTGGCGCAGCAATCCTCCCAGAGATCAATGTCATGCTGAGTATAGAAGGCAACCACACGTCTTCCGGTAGTACCACTGGTTGACTGAATGCGAACACATTCTGAAAGCGGACGTGCAAGCAATCCATATGGGTACTCGTCTCTTAAATCATCTTTTTCAATGAAAGGCAATTTCGGCAGATCATCCACAGACTTGATATCTTCCGGAGTCAGTCCTTTTTCCTCCATTTTCTTTCTGTACATTGGCACATTGTCCCAAACATTCCGGACCTGTTTTACAAGTCTCTCACTCTGGATCTTATGAATCTCATCCCTGGATGCGCATTCGATCTCTGGCTGAAAATATCTTTTCATCTCTTTTTCTCCTTCTTACTGTATTGTTTAACCTCTCCCGAGGGCAAACGCTCTTTTGTTCATTTCGACAAATTTTTCCGGAACACACTTCTCAATAGCACTGATCCATTTTTCTTCCGGAATATCAAAATATCTGGAAAGTCTTCCCATCAGGACCAGATTTACCGCTTTGGCAGAGCCAGCCTGCTCTGCAAGGGAAAGGCAGTCCATTGCATCAACTGCGATTCCTTCTGCTTCCATCTTATCGATCAGGTTCTCCGGATAAGAAGCTGCACCGGTGATGACCGGCATTGGATCGATCTCCTGGGTATTGACCACGATGCGTCCGCCTTTTTTCAAATATTCCACATAACGTGCCGCTTCCAGCTTTTCAAAGGATACGATAAAGTCTGCCTCACCCTTGTCAATGACCGGTGAATACACCTTCTCTCCAAATCTTACATATGTAACCACGCTTCCACCGCGTTGACTCATACCATGTACCTCAGATACTTTTACATCATATCCTTCATTCAGAAGGAGATATCCTAAAAGTTTGCTGGCAAGGAGAGATCCCTGTCCTCCTACACCGACAATCATTACATTCTTTGTCATTTCTTTATTCCTCCCCGCTCTGTAATGCATCAAACTTACACATCTGCTGGCAAACTCCGCAGCCAACGCACAATGTTGTATCGATCACAGCTTTTTTGTCTTTTACACTGATTGCAGGACATCCAAGACGCATACAGGATTTACATCCTACACAGTTATCCACAGCAACTTTCAAAGGAGCTTTATGTTTTACATATTTAAGAAGTGCACATGGGCGGCGGCTGATGATGACAGACGGCTCATCTGCTGCAAGTTCTTCTTTCAATACTTTATCGCACTCTTCCAGATTGTATGGATCCACGACAGCTACGCGGTTGAAGCCCATCGCTCTGCACAATGCCTCCAGATCAATCTTTCCTGCCGGATCACCTTTGATGTTGTATCCGGTCGTCGGATTCTGCTGATGACCGGTCATACCGGTAATGGAATTATCCAGAATGATAATGGTGGAATTACTCTGGTTATAGGCAACATTTGCCAAACCGGTCATACCGGAATGCATAAAGGTGGAATCACCGATTACGGCTACTGTCTTTCCTTCACTTTCTTCGCCGCTGGCTTTGTTAAATCCGTGAACGGCACTGATGGATGCACCCATGCAAAGAGTCATATCCATAGCGGCAAGGGGAGCTACCGCGCCAAGGGTATAGCAGCCGATGTCTCCAAGAACCGTGCATTTATTCTTGGAAAGAGTATAGAACAGTCCTCTGTGCGGGCATCCTGCACACATAACAGGCGGTCTTCCCGGAAGCTGTTCGCCAAGAGAATAACAGTCTGCACATTTTCCTTCTATTTTTTCCGCAATGAGATTCTGAGAAAACTCGCCGCAGATCGGAAGCAGATCTTTTCCTGATAAAGTCAGGCCAAGTTGCTTACAATGATTTTCAATGATCGGATCCAGCTCTTCGATCACGATCAGCTTTTCAACCTTTGCCGCAAAATCCCGAATCAGTTTTACCGGCAGCGGATTTACCATACCAAGCTTCAAGATACTTGCATTTTCTCCGTAAACTTCCTTCGCATACTGATAGCAGGTGGACGAAGTGATGATACCCAGTGCGGTTCCTCCCATCTCCACACGATTCAGCGGGCTGGTCTCCGCGTATTCGATCAGTTTTCTGGTCCGTTCTTCTACAAATGGATGACGGCGGATCGCATTACCCGGCATCATTACATATTTCTGAATCTTCTTTTCATATGGCTTCTGCTTAGGAACCACACGCTCGCCCGGAACGACAACGCTCTGGGAATGTGCTACTCTGGTACACATTTTTATAATGACCGGAGTATCAAATGTCTCCGAAATCTCATATGCGGTCTTTACAAATTCCAGTGCTTCTGCAGAGTCAGACGGCTCCAGCATAGGTACCTTCGCTGCGATTGCATGATGGCGGGAATCCTGCTCATTCTGGGAAGAATGCATGCCCGGATCATCCGCCACGCAAATCACCATCCCTGCATTTACACCTGTATAGGAGCAGGTATAGAGCGGATCGGCCGCTACATTAAGTCCGACATGCTTCATGCCGCAAAAGCTTCTTTTTCCGGCAAGACAGGCTCCAAAAGCAACTTCCATGGCCACCTTTTCATTCGGAGCCCATTCACAATAGACCTCATCATATTTTGCAATTTCTTCTGTAACTTCTGTACTTGGCGTCCCCGGATAACTGGACACCACGCTGCATCCTGCCTCGTATAAACCTCTGGCAAATGCCTTATTACCTAGCATCAACTGTTTCATCGGTATCGTAACTCTCCTTTCAACTTTCACTTTCTGCATTTACTTCGCTCTCTTCCAAACGAATCAACGTCTTCTCCAGCATACCCGTACCGCCATTCAACACACGGCTCACACGGCTGATAGTTGCTGTGCTGGCACTTGTTGTACTCATAATATCTGAATAGATTTTTCCCTTTGAGAGCATTCTCGCCACATCAAAACGCTGTTCTATAGCGCGAAGCTCTGTCTCTGCACAGATATCCTCAAAAAAATCCATACATTCTTCTATTGATTCCAGCTGAAGAATTGCCTTATACATATCTTCGTTTCTGGTTCTCTGAAAATTCTTTTTCATATAAACCTCTCTTTTCTGCACAATGAGTACACTTTATTACTGTATTGTATTATTGTATCATTTTTATCGGAATTGGTAAACAGTATTTTTATATCGGCAGAAGCTCCTCCGACGTTAAACAAATCGTACCTTTCAAAGTATCCTGCCAGATTATTGACTTTATCTTTCAAATATGCTATCTTGATTTAAAGTATTAAAGTTTGAATTGAGAGGAAATCCATCATGCCTGTTACTGATTTACTTGAGAGAAATCACAAATTATATGGGGACGAAGTGGCTCTTGTGGAACTGAACCCATCTGTGAAAGACACCAAAAGAACCAGCTGGAGAGAATACAGTCTGGTACAGCCTACTTCTTTTGAACCGTACAGAAGAGAAATCACATGGAGTGTCTTTGATGAAAAAGCAAACCGCGTTGCAAATATGCTTCTGGAACGTGGAATTAAGAAAGGGGACCGCGTTGCAATTCTGATGTTTAACTGTCTGGAATGGCTGCCGATTTATTTCGGAATTTTGAAAACCGGTGCGATCGCCGTTCCTTTTAACTTCCGTTTTGATTCTTCTGAAATCAAATATTGTGCAGATCTGGCCGAAGTACATGTCTTATTCTTTGGGCCGGAATTTATCGGCCGAATTGAAGCGATTGTTGATGAGCTGACCAAGGGACGGCTTCTTATTTATGTAGGAGACACCTGTCCCACCTTTGCCGAAAGCTATCGTGAAATGGTAGCCGACTGTTCCAGCCAGCCTCCGATGATCCATCTGGAAGAAAGCGATGATGCCGCTATCTACTTTTCTTCCGGAACCACCGGATTCCCGAAAGCAATTTTACATAATCATGAAAGTCTGACCCAGGCTGCAGAGATGGAACAGAAACATCACCTGACAGACCGGAACGATACCTTCCTTTGTATCCCGCCGCTTTATCATACCGGAGCAAAATTCCACTGGATGGGAAGTCTCTGCGCAGGAAGCAAAGCAGTTCTTCTGAAGGGCACGACTCCGGAAATCATTCTGGATGCTATTTCAAGAGAAAAATGTACTATCGTATGGCTTCTGGTTCCGTGGGCTCAGGATATCCTGAATGCTCTGGACCGAGGTGATGTGAAGCTCGAAGATTATGAGCTGAGTCAGTGGAGACTGATGCACATTGGTGCGCAGCCTGTTCCGCCATCTCTGATCAAACACTGGAAAGAATACTTCCCGAACCATCTCTACGATACCAACTACGGACTTTCCGAGTCCACTGGTCCCGGATGTGTTCACCTTGGTGTAGAGAATATTCATAAAGTCGGTGCTATCGGTGTTCCCGGATATCGCTGGGAATGCAAGATCGTAGACGAGAATCTGAAAGAAGTTCCGTTTGGAGAAGTTGGAGAGCTCTGTGTCAAGGGTCCCGGTGTTATGACCTGTTATTACAATGATCCGAAGGCTACCGCAGAGACGATCGTAGACGGCTGGCTCCGTACCGGTGATATGGCCATGCAGGATGAAGACGGCTTCTACTTCCTCGTAGACCGTAAGAAAGATGTCATCGTCAGCGGTGGAGAAAACATTTATCCGGTACAGATTGAAAACTTCCTGAGCACCTTCGATAAGGTCAATGACGTTGCCGTTATCGGTCTTCCGGATCCACGTCTCGGCGAGATCACAGGTGCGATTATCTCGATCAAACCGGGCATGACCTGCACAGAGGAAGAAATCGAAGAATTCTGCAAAGGACTTCCAAGATATAAGAGACCGAAGAAAATTATCTTCGCAGACGTTCCGAGAAATGCCACCGGCAAAATTGAAAAACCTGCCCTCCGCAAGAAGTACGGCGCAGATCAGCTGGTTGCACAGCAGAACCGGGGTTAATTTCGGGGACATAAAAATAAGTTTACAATGATATGTTTTAAGGAGAGTACTCAATGTACTCTCCTCATTTCATTCCCGTTGATTCCAACATTTATCTCTACACTTCTTCTATCTCTATAATCTGCTCCATTGCTATCTTCATTCCACTATCCATGAGAATGACTTTTTCCACCTCATCCATCTTTTTGACCGTTCCCACATCCGTAAGATATGCCCCGCCGCATTTTTGAGTATCCGGCCTGAAATATGTGATAGACACATTTCTTTTTTCAGACAAATGCTGAGAGATATCGTAAAGCTTCTCATTGATCTTCTCGATCGCAGTCTCATCAAGCATGATCTTCTCATCTGTAAGTCTTGCGGTTTCTTCGATGGCTTCCTCATGTCCGGCAAGGGCCGCAAAAGGCGCAAACTGCGCTGCCCTGTCGTGGAGTGACATGTGTGTCCGCTCTTTAGACTGGTGGTGTGGCAGGTCCATAATATCATCATATCTGTGCTCGTCTTTATAATATCCACTCACGCTTTATGGCCTCCTATCTGTCCATTTCTTTCTCTGGTCATAGCGCCCTCTTCCAAATTCATTCCCTTAAGGACCGCGTTCTTACCGTATTTTTTCTGAATATCCAGAACCGCCCGCTGAAGCTTTTTCTCCTTCTCGCGCTCTTTGTTCTCCTGCTCTCTTTCTCGTTCGAGCGCTGCATAATCCGTAAATAAATCAAGCTGTTCAAAAGTCTGCTTCTTAGGAACTTCACTCTCAGGGATCACCCTTGACGCCACAACATTCACCCTTCGCACAAGTAAATCCGGATTGACGATCCTGTCAAACAGTTCTTCCACTGCTTTCATAATAATCCTGGTAGAAGAAGTCTGACAAGGCAGATTCATGGTTCCATGCGCATGCTTCGGAACTCGTCTTCCATAATGGTCTGTAGTAACCTCTCCATGATATTTATTCCTGATTGCAGGATCCGTCAGATTCTCTATGTCATATCCGATCGTAAGTACCATCTGATCTGTGACAAGCTTCTTATCCACCAGATCGAGCACCAGTAAATCCGTCATTTCCTTTACGATCAGCCTTGCTTTTTCTGCCGTGTACGCGCAATGAAGCACCTGACCGGAGCCCAGGCTGTTCTTCTGCGGTCTATAAGCCTTGATCTCCGCAATGGTCGTAGGCTCCCATCCCCACGCATGGTCGATTAAAAGCTCCGCATTCACTCCAAACAGCTTATATAAAAATGCCTCATTATAATACTCATTCGGCTTTCCGATCGAACAACGCGCAATATCTCCCATAGTATATAAGCCATTTGCCATAAGCTTCTTTGCGTATCCCGGGCCGACTCGCCAGAAATCCGTAAGCGGGACATGATTCCACAAAAGCTTTCTATAGGACATCTCATCAAGTTCTGCGATCCGGACTCCGTCCGCGTCCGCAGGGATCTTCTTGGCTACAATATCCATAGCAACCTTACAAAGGTACATATTGGTACCGATTCCCGCTGTTGCTGTCACTCCCGTTTCCCGCAGCACATCCCGAATCATTTTAAGCGCAAGCTCACGGGCACTCATCCCATAAGTATTCAGATAAGTCGTAGCATCAATGAATACCTCATCAATAGAATATACATGCATATCCTCAGGTGCAATATATCTTAAATAAATATCAAAAATCCTCGTACTGTATTCCATGTAATATGCCATTCTCGGAGCTGCTGCTATATAAGCCACCTCCAGATCTGGAGACTTTGCAAGCTCTACTGCATGAAAAGACGCTCCTGTAAATTCTCCGCCCGGTATCTTTGATCTTCTCTCTCTATTTACTTCCTTGATCTTTTGAACCACCTCAAATAATCTTGGCCTTCCCGGAATACCGTAGCTCTTCATGGAAGGGGATACCGCAAGGCATATGGTCTTCTCTGTCCTGGATGCATCCGCAACGACCAGATTCGTAGTAAGCGGATCAAGACCTCTTTCGATACATTCTACAGAGGCATAAAAAGATTTCAAATCAATTGCAATATATGTTCTGTCTGTCACATCTAAGCCTCCTCTCAGGTTTCTATGGTCTCATTACCAATCATTCCCCTATATCTTGTTGTTGAAATCGAATGTATGTTCGTGTATAATTATATCAGATCCTTTCAATATTTTCAACCAGGAGATGATAGACATGAACAAAATGTTTCGAGCGAGGAGTGATGCTTTATGAGTCAAATCCTATCCTCCAACTCCCATGATTATCTGCCCATGCAGATTGTCCCGGTCATCGCTTCCTTTAACGATGACGGGCAGATCAAGCCTCTTTATGTCGGCATCAACGGCGAGCGGTACAAGGTGGATTCCTATTGGGTAAGGCGCAGTTTCTCGAATCAGATAGAATTCCATTGTAAACTCATCATCGAAAATATGCGAAAACCGGTTATTATGACCTATTACCTGAATGAGTGTATCTGGACGATCCCGAATATCCCGGAGCGTAATTAGAGCCGATGGACCTTGCCCATCGGCTCTGATGATCTGCAATTATTTTCGGCTCTCTTTTTTCTTCTGCGCCATGTTCATAAAGATTGCTATACAGTTCAATGCCATACAAAAACAAAAAGACATTCATCTAAGCGCCTCTAAAAATATAATTATAATGTTAATAATTCTCTTTTCTCACTTCAAAGAAAGTCTGGCTCATGCCACAAACCGGGCAAACATCCGGTGCTTTTCTGCCGATTACCAGATGGCCACAGGCACGGCATTCCCAGATAGCTTCCTCACCCTTTTCAAACACTCTCTGCATTTCCACATTTTTCAGCAGTGTACGATATCTCTCTTCATGCGCCTTCTCGATTGCTCCTACTTTGCGGAACTTCTCTGCCAATTCATGGAATCCTTCTGCATCTGCATCTTTTGCGAACCGATCATACATATCAGTCCATTCATAATTCTCTCCTTCTGCTGCAGCCAGAAGATTACCTGCCGTATTTCCCAGATGTCCTAATTCCTGATACCATACTCTTGCATGTTCCTGCTCGTTTCTTGCAGTCTTTAAGAATAACTCGGCGATCTGCTCGTAACCTTCCTGAATGGCAATATTTGCAAAATAGGTATATTTATTTCTTGCCTGACTCTCTCCTGAAAAAGCCTCCATCAAATTCTTTTCTGTCTTGGTTCCGGCGTAGATATTTCCACCTGCTTTTGGTTCTTCAATTTTTTCAAAGGAAGATGCGGGCTGCTTACACACTGGACAAACAAAACCTTCCGGCAATTCTCCTTCATGAATATAACCACATACTTTGCAACGATACTTTACACTTTCACTCATTATCTTCTTACCTCCTAATAATTCACTCTGATCCCTATACCGGGTATGTAACATTTTTTCCGCCAAATCCGACAACGGTTCCTTATAAAATTCCCGATATAAGGCTTTCAGCTCTTCGTTTTCATGACTGCTTCTCAGTTTCATGTTCTGATCCCGTTGATACAAGCCTGCAATGCGCTCTTTACGCAGCTCATCGCCTCTTTCCAGTGTTCCCTTTGGCTGTCCACCGCCACCGATACAACCGCCCGGACAAGTCATCACCTCAATGAAGTGATACTGCTTTTCTCCATTTCGAAGTGACTGGAGCATTTTCTCTGCATTCGCGGTACCATAGATAACAGCAACATTCACCGTCAGTTCTCCTATCTGCAGGGAAGCTTCTTTCATTCCTTCCATTCCCCGGACAGCTTCCAGTTCGTACAGAACCTCCGGTGCTTTTTCTCCTGAAATGTACTCATAAGCGGTACGAAGTGCTGCTTCCATAACACCACCCGTATTTCCAAAAATCACACCTGCACCGGATGCCTCACCCATTAAACGATCAAATTCCGAATCCTCCAGCATAGAAAACTCAATCTGCTGTTCCCTGCCCCACTGTGCCAGTTCCCGGGTCGTAATGACGTAGTCCATATCTCGCATTTCCGGAATTCCCAGATACTCAGCCGCTGCCTGCATTTCTTCCCGCCTAATTTCATATTTCTTGGCGGTACATGGTGTAACTGCAACATTCACAATCTTCCGAGGATCAATTCCCATTTTTTTCGCAAAATAAGTCTTTATCGTTGGCCCCTGCATTCCTATCGGACTTTTTGCGGAAGAAATATGTGACAAAATCTCCGGATGATACATTTCCGCATATTTCACCCATGCCGGGCAGCAACTGGTAAACTGGGGAAGCGGCTTCGTTCCTTTCGTCACCCGTTCAATCAGCTCACTTGCTTCCTCTACAATCGTCAGATCCGCTGCAAAACTAGTATCCAGCACATAATCAGCTCCCAGGCTTCGCAGCATAGCCACCATTTTCCCTTCCACAAAACTTCCTCCGGGAAGTCCGAATTCCTCCCCCAGAGCAATCCGAACAGAAGGTGACGTACTGAAAATCACAACCTTATCCGGATCCTGGATGGCTTTTTTCACCTCCTGATATTCCATCTTTTCTGTAATACTGGAAACCGGACAGACATTAGCACACTGACCGCAGTGAATACAGACCGCAGTATCCTGCGTATTCTCCAGACGATAAGTACCGTGAACTCCAATACTTTTCTCACATACTTCCTTACACTGCCCACAGCGGATACAGAGTGCTTCATTTCGCACAATAGCCGGATTGTCCGGTTCAATCGGAACACGGATATCCATAGATAAATGCTTTCCCATTCTTTTCTCCTTCTCTTTTCTAATAGCAGTAATTCCTACCACTTTTAATGTTAGTACATTTATCTTGATTTCGCAACATTTTTTACCCAAATATATCCTATCCTAATTTTACAATACGCTTTTCCTCGTACACATTCTCACATTCCCCCATCCCGTGCATACCTTAAATCAGATACTTTTTTGTTCAGGAGGATACTATGAAAAAGAAAACCATCTCATTCTTACTGGCAGGCATACTTCTCGTAAGCCTGCTCCCTGCATGCTCGGCAAATGAAAGCAGTGATCCCGCTGCCGTTCCTGCTGCCACTGAAAGCAATTCCGAAAACACTGCTCACAAAAAAATGACGGAAGTTACTCTAAATGAAGTTGCACATTCTATCTTCTATGCACCGCAATACGTGGCAATCGAAGAAGGGTATTTTGAGGAAGAAGGAATTTCTCTCCAACTCATCACTGGTTTTGGAGCAGATAAAGTCATGACCGCCGTTCTTTCCGGGGAGGCCGATATCGGATTCATGGGAAGCGAATCTTCCATCTACACGTATCAGGAAGGTGCAAATGATGTGATCGTCAACTTCGCGCAGCTTACACAAAGAGCCGGGAACTTTCTTGTCGCAAGGGAAGAAATGGCGGATTTCTCCTGGGATGATTTGAAAGGGAAAGATGTGTTGGGTGGCCGAAAAGGTGTCGTACAATATACAATGTAAATCTTGAAACGATTATTATATTATGCAACTGGATTGATGGACTGAATAGTGCGAAAGCCGCACAAACAGCAACTTTTTAATATTTTACATGAGAAAGACGCTTCTGAAAAGAGGTGTCTTTATTGTAACACAAAATTTGACACGATAAAAACCATATTATACTCAAAACAATCCCAACAGTAAAATCATACTACAAATCGGGTTTGTCTAATAATTTCATATATTAAATTTGTTCTTCATTCTACGCTGCCTGCTTATAATCAATTACCGCAATTTCCTGCATCAGTTTCTTTGCCATATTTACAATCATTTCCAGTTTCTCAGCGACTTCATCGGTGTAGTATTTCTCGCCGCACTGGTCACATTCAAGGCATGGAACATTCTTGATTACGATGATGCAGTCTTTATAGTTCACAACGTGGGTTGTGGTACTCTGGATAGTAGTCGTATTTTTACAAAACATACACATATTTATTTCCCCGGTGGCAATCCCGTTTTTTACATCTGCTCTGCTGATATCTCTTTCCTGCATTCGTTCTAAACGATGACAGACCACATCCATTTTTGTTCCAACATCCAACGAATCAGGCTGCTTCATATAAAACCACCCCTTCTTTCTGTACATTGGTATAAAATGGATATGCTGCTGCCCATTGCTTAAAATGCTGAATATTTTTCACAACCGGCATCATCCAGATATCATAGTTTACATTATACTCATATCCCAGTTCTGACAATGCATCCGAGTAAGCATCCATTTCTTCCTGTGTTAAATCCACCAACAACATGATATCAACATCGGAATCGGATGTATAATCACCTCTTGCATAGGAACCATATAAAATGACGCTCTTGAGATGTGCGCCATAAATCTTTTGTACTTCTGATAAATACTGAGTAAGCAGTGTACGAATTGTTTGTGGCATACAATCGTTCCTCCTTTCTCCTGATAGTTTAAGTATAATCCAAATCAGAAAAATGCGCAACCAGTGTACGAATGTCCACACTGCAATGCTGACATTCTGGCAGATGGTTATAATTTGCCGATAGAAAGCGTATGGAGATATAAATATTTTTCACCGCACTGATCACATTCTGCAACACTCCGCAAAATTTGATTGTTAACAACATTCCCCAAAAGTGTCAATGCACTAATGTTTCGTGTATGTCTGATTCCCCAATAACTGATATCCCATCCCGTATAACTCAACATTTAATTCAATCACATTATATTGTTTTTTGTTGATGCATTCTTTCAAAAATTTCTCACGATCTTTTTCTTGTTCGGACATATGATATGATGAATTCATATATATTCCCGCGGCAGCAAATAATTCTTCTGATTGATCTAAATTTAATTCTAAAGCAAAACATAAGCTCCAGAGATAATTGCGATTCGCAGGAATCAATTCTCGAATGATACGTGACAATGTAGTTTTGTTCAGATTTGCTTTGCGTGCTACTGCGGCATCTGTTTTGTTACATTTGAATTTTTCATAAACTTCTTTAAATGACATCATAAATAATTCCTCCTTGTCTTTTTTATTTCAGGATAGCATTTGGGAATTTTTTTCGTTTTTTTCACAGAAAAATATGAAAGTTACATGTCGTGTAACCAAAAAGAATGCTTACAGATGTATACTTATAAGCAAGAAAACCAAAAAAGGAGATATCAAAAATGTTACAATTGACGGATTTATTAGGAACTGGAGATGCCAAAGCAAATGAATTAATTGCAAAATTCATTTCAAAAAGAATCTTGGAAATTGCAGAACCGTTAAAGGATGATGAATGGATGTTAGCCCGCTTTTTTCCAAAGTCGTATCCAAGACACAAAAGAAAAGCAGCTTTTTCAGACTTGATTGCTTTATTGAAATCAGAAAAAACATATATACCAGCACTTATCTTGGAATATGTTATGTATGAACTGATCAGATACGGAATTGAGCAGTGTGAAGCGTGCAATACAAGTACGACTATAAAGATGCAGCAGGAAGATCGAGAATATGTATTCAGTATTTTGAAACAAGAATGTGAAAAAATGATCGCTGATGAAGAGTGCGGAGAAAATGAAGATCCTTGTGAACTTACTGAAAATATGATGTCTGATATTGAAGATTTGGAAAGATGCGTAGAGTCTTGCTTTTGGGATTATGACTTTAAGCTTTTAGATCAAATGAGCGAAAAAGAAATATTCTATTCTGAATTGAACAAGATACTCGGAATCGGCACAAAGAAATCGATTATTTATCAGCCTGGAACAGTTACATATTAAGCTAAAATCCCCTGCCCCATATCCAGGAGCGGGGTATTTTTATATAATAAAGTGAAAAAGTTCCCAGGCCACAAAAATACTCTTCATCGTACGCCGGTTACAGAACCATTTTCCAGAGTAGAAAGTAAAAATAATACTACTGCTTTTCACCAACTAGGAAAGAGACTATCGCTCAAAAATCAATATTGCCGATTTCTGCAAATGACAATATAATAAAAAAAGAAGAGCGCATATAGATAAGGGAGGAACACATACATGACCGAATTTGAGCAGTACTTAGAGAAATTGCATGAAGAAGCAAATGAACATGCTTATATTGCCCTGAAAGCGCAAAGAAATTATCAACCTGATAGTTATGGAGCTGATGCTTTTGTAGAAGGTTATGTCCGAGGCTATGTGCAAGGCTACATGCAAGGTTGTATGGAATCTGCAACTGAATTCTTCCAAAATAATGATACTATTGACGACGAAATAAAAATGCAAATTTTCTTTGATGAAAAAGTAAAAAATGTAAAACAATTTGTAACGGAATTCCTATCTTATTACAATATGAATGACTAATATATAATATAATAAATCCACATGATTGAAAGCTGGCAATGCTCCGTTACATTGACTGTAACAACCGCATCAATAACATGGCGTTTCTCCACGATACATGCAGTGCGTTTACATATCTGATAATGTGGGCATCCTTCTCAAGAGGATGGCATATGGCAAACGTAAAAAAGATTATTTTAACAGCTTTCGGAATGATTGGCGGAGCAACGAGAAATCGTATAAAATCAGTTTCGAGATTCAGACCTATTTCTTGTATCAATATAAAAGTGTGATTTTACCTCCATAAAACTCGTATAATTTTGTGATTATGATTGTATTTTGGGAAACTTACGCATATAATAAAAGTGTGATCAAGAAACACTAAAACTCCAATAAAAGTGTGAGGTGTGAGTCTATGGAACGATTTATTTTGAAAAAGCTGCTGGACTGGAAGAATTCTCCCTACCGTAAGCCGTTGATCCTGAAGGGTGTACGTCAGGTGGGTAAGACCTGGATTCTGAAAGAGTTCGGCAAGCGTTACTATGAAAATACGGCTTATTTTAACTTTGATGAAAACGAAGAATACAAACAATTCTTTGAAACCACCAAGGATGTTGATCGTATTCTGCAGAACCTGATGCTGGCAAGCGGTCAGAAGATTGTGCCAGAAAAGACCCTCATCATCTTCGATGAGGTACAGGACTGCCCTAAAGTCATCAACTCCATGAAGTACTTCTGTGAGAACGCTCCACAGTATCATATTGCCTGCGCCGGTTCTCTATTAGGTATCGCTCTGGCAAAGCCATCTTCTTTCCCTGTGGGCAAGGTCAACTTTATGCAGATTGATCCCATGACTTTCTCGGAATTTCTGATTGCCAATGGTGACGAAAACCTTGCTGCATATTTGGAAAGCGTGGATACCATTGAGCCGATCCCCGATGCGTTCTTTAATCCTTTGTACGAGAAATTGAAGATGTACTACGTCACCGGTGGTATGCCTGAATCCGTTCTGATGTGGACGGAAGCCCGTGACGTTTCTGCAATGCAGGAGGCGTTGTCTGGCATTATCGGTGCTTATGAGCGTGACTTCGCAAAGCACCCCAATATCAGCGAGTTCCCGAAGATCTCTATGATTTGGAAATCTATTCCCTCTCAGCTGGCAAGAGAAAATAAGAAGTTCATTTACAAGGTTGTCAAAGAAGGCGCCAGAGCCCGTGAATACGAGGATGCTCTACAGTGGCTGGTAGATGCCCGACTGGTGCATAAAATCTACCGTAGCTCCGCTCCCGGCCTTCCTGTTGCTGCTTATGATGATCTGTCAGCCTTTAAGATTTATCTGGTAGATGTCGGTCTGCTCCGCCGTCTGGCACATTTGGCACCTACTGCTTTCGGTGAGGGTAACCGCCTGTTCACCGAGTTCAAGGGTGCATTGACCGAAAACTTTGTGCTACAGACTTTGCTTACACAGTTTGAAGTAGTTCCCCGCTACTGGGCACAAACCAATCCTCCGTATGAAGTGGATTTTCTGATTCAGCGAGAGAATGATATTTTCCCTGTTGAAGTCAAATCCGAAGCCAATACATCCAGCAAAAGCCTCAAGAAATTTAAAGAACTGTTCCCAGATAAGGTAAAACTCCGTGTGCGCTTCTCCCTGGATAATCTGAAGCTGGATAATGATGTACTGAACATCCCTCTGTTTATGGCAGACCAGACAGACCGGTTGATCAGACTGGCATTGGAACAAAGAAAAGTACAGCAATAGAAGGAGAGAGCAAACATGAAAGCAGACCAATTGATGGTGCCTGTATATATCAACGAAAAGATTGTTCTTGAATAAAAACTCAAAGCTTTTGAAATGATATTTTTTGCAAATTATTCTCATATAATGGAACCATGGTTCCAAAAATATGAGAATAATTATTAATCAAAACCATATTGTCATAACTCTTTTTTTCTCGTTTTCAACAATCGCAATAACTGGAAGGTCTTGCAGATCAGTTCGCCTTCCTTATAATTCTGGTGGAACGCAATCTAAATTACTCTTTGTAGGATTTATATTCCAAATGAATTTTATGAAGAGCATCGGCTGATCAGAATACCAGAATACAGATCCTTATGTAAAGCTAACGAAATATAAAGGGAAAGTGACTATCTCCGCCGGTTAATATTCTTCTTTTTTATTATGAAATCTTCCTTTCCATGAACCATTTATCTACTTCAAAAAACAAATGGCTTTCTTTACCCTGTACCATACAGGTGTACATCGTACCAACACCACCTGCTTTCCTGCTGGTACATCGCTCAATCTTGAGTATCATGTCAATCTTGTACTTTCTGCCGTCCTCCCAAACAAATAAAATTGGAATCAGGCATCCTTCTTTACTGAACTTGCATATGGCCAGTTTTTGCGGTCATCTGGGCCACATTTTCCGGCCAAAAGTACCGATACCCCTCGAACCACTATATATTGGTCGGTTTTCTAGATATATCTTCTGTATGCCATTTATAATGTGACTCATTGCTGATTTACACTTCATCAATTTCTACAGGTATCCACTTTCTTTGCATACGCTGAAGTCTCCATATTTTTCGGATATCTTCTTTTGGTACGTTGTAATCTCTTTTTAAAAAGATAATCGGATTATACATTGAAAGAAATGGTTTTCTTCTCATTTCAGTATATGCCAGTGCATTGATTGTATATTTCAACAATATACCTGTCTTTCTTTCTGCATCTATTTTGTCAGAAAATCCTTCTATATCCACCTTATCCAATGGCACTTCAAAAGAAACATAGTAATTATTACATTTATCAGCATAATTATCTGCAATACTATTCTTGTTGTAATAGATTGCTAAACTCTTCAAGAATTCTGGTGACCCCAGCCATCCCCTTACTGCTTCTTCTTCAAATTCATCCACAAAGAGATATCCATTAACATTATAATCGTTTAGTGTTTTCTCACCACCAAGCCGCATTTTTAAGTTTGTTCCCAACTTATTTTCCACTTCAACAATTTTATCATTCATGCTCATAACAATCTGTTTTTCATCAAACGAAAACGTAAACCCCAGTTCTTTTAAGTAATCAGATAAAGCAGTTTTTCTTGTTAATGCATGAGACAAAGTCAGCAAACCTTCCTGCCAAATACTTTCTTTGCTCTCTCTAGGTGTAATATGATTTACAATTAAAGAATCAATTCTTTTAGTTTCATTGCCATTTATAAGGCTGTCCAAATTCATCTGCTCGATGTTATGTTCATCATAATGATAATCTACAATTTCATCTGCATTTTCTATTACAAACTTTTTTACAACTTCCATATCAGTTTCCAATATTTCAGCAGCTGATATATACATCTCATTCTTCCCCAAAGTATTTAAGTACATCTTTCCTCCATTTCTCGGCAGGTACATATTCAATAATGTTTTCAGGTGCAATTACTGTATGTGGTTTCATATATGCAAAGATTTGTGATGCCGAATCACTAAATGCACTTTCAACTGCTCTTGATATTAGCAGTCTCCTCAACCCAGACCAATTATCCTGACTGTCTCTTTTATATTCGCTTTCATTGCCATAAAATGTAAAATAAGCAAAATCTTTTAACTTACTTCTAAATTTAACAACATACGGTTTACACATGTTTTTCCATTTCATATCAATTCCCTTTGTTGCCTCGTTCAAGAGTGATAGCGTGTAGAGAAATTCCGGTGCTTCATGAATGGTTGAGTAATCATAAATATCTTTACAAAACAGAAATGCATTGATCTGAAAATCATAATATATTTTATGTCCAATCTTATGCAACTGCTCATTTCTTTTTGAAATCACATCTAAACCATTATATTTTTCATAATTTACATCATAGGCAATATCACCTATATACATCATCTTACTCTTAATATCGAAACTTATACTGTTATTTTTTAGAAATCTGTTTAGATTGGTGTCATTACTCAATACCCACTGCAAGTTATGTAATCCATATTTCTTTATTTCAGCACACTCATCACTACAGCTAGTCACTTGAAATGCCACAATCTCCATGTTTTCTATATCTATCTTATCTATTATGGAACGGTATTTCTCATAGAATGTATCAAAATCGTTATGACATTCTATGATATATTTTTCTATAAATTCATGCATTTTTATCTGTAATACTCTATGTAACCAATAATATGATGTATTCGGATTTGTAATATCATAGTACATAACATTCCTTCTTTCTGACTAATGCCCATTTTTTGTTTACGACACATACCAATATTACTAAAACTCCAAACCTGCTTAGCTGGATACACAACTGGAAGTTATCTCTCCTTTATCATAACATAGTTTGTAAGAAAAATTCCTTGTCGTTCTACCTGTTGCTCTTTTACAACTTTATATCCTCTTCTTTCAAAAAATGGTCTCGCTGTAATAGAAGCATGGGTAACAATATTTCCCTGAACTGCTTGTTCCAGACAATTACAAATATCAGAAGCAATCCCTTTTCTCTGATAATCTGTATGGACAAACAGTCGATCAAGATAACCTTTGCGATCAATATCTCCAAATCCTACGATAATTCCGTCATTAACCGCAACCACGCTATAATGCTCTTGAAATGACTGGTCCCAATTTTTCAAATCTATTTGTCCTGTCGCCCATACATCTAATTGCTCTTTTGAATAATCTTTCGCATTTATTGTGTGAACTGTGTTATAAAAAAGCTCTGCCATTTTGTCACAGTCAGATGACTGATATTCTCTAATAAGCATATTTAAGTTCTCCAAATACTGATTTAAAGTGCTATCCAATATCGTTGAATGATTCCGCTCTCGCTAAGTCCAACATCATCAGGCACTTCATTTTCCAAAACTCCGCCATTTGTTATTATTGTTTTTCTTGAAGCCTCATTCGTTTTATCACATGTGAGCAAAACTCTTTTTTCTCCAAATTCTCTACAAACTGGTAACAGCAAGTTTAGCATTTCAATAGCATATCCTTTCCGTCGTTCGGACGGCAAAATGCTATAACCAATGTTCCCGCCATATTGAAAGAGAAACTGTGACAATGGATGACGGTAATCAATGATTCCGACAACTTTTTCATCATCAACCCGAACTGCTAAAAACACCTCAGAAGGAACGTATCCTTTCCTATATTTCTTTTTCAATCTACTTTCAAATTCAATCCACTCAGAAAAACTATTTACATCTTCAAGACCTGCGCACCCATCAAGACTATCGCCATTTTTAATCATAGCCGCTTTATATTGCATAACTTGATCTGCATATTCAATTGTTGGCCTTACTAATTTCAATCTCATACACTTTTCTCCACAAATCTGATTTATTACTGTCTTGTACAAGTATTCATTATTCCTGCAACCCTTTTACAAAGCATACCGCATCTTCCACATCTTTTATATCCGGATGTCCTTTCGCTATGCCACCAACCAATTTAAACGGTCCGAATGTATCATATCCTTTACAGCCGAATTTTCCAATTACACTGGCACGTTTTTCTTTCAAAATATCTTCAAGCGACTTATAATTTGCACTCCCACCATAAGTACAGATCAAAAATACCTTTTTATCCTCCGGCAGATTTTCCGAAGCAAATTTCAATATCGTCTGATGAAACTTTGAAAAGTATATGCCGGATGCCAAACCAATCCTATCATATTCCGATAAATCTGCTTTTGATTGATGCGCAGCGTTTATCAGGTCAACGCCACACTCTTCTGCAATTTTCTTCACTACCTTCTTTGTATTTCCATGATGCACGGATGCATAAACAATTACCGTTTTCATTTTTCCCTCCAACCTAACGATGCCATTCCATCGTATATTCTTCTTCTGATGTACTCTCATCTATTCCCTGATTAATAATTTGGAATCCATAATGCTGGTAAAATGACACTGCTCTCATATTCTTCTTATAAACATTCAACCGCAAATTATCTCGTGACTTCATAACGGTATGAAGCATCCCCGTCCCGACACCTTTCGATTGTTCCGCTGCTCTTACAAAAATCCCTGCAATATAGGTATCAATCAAACCGATAAATCCTCTGATCTGTCCATTTTCTTCTGACACTAATACTTCAGCTTTCGGTATCATGTCTTTCACCATTTCATAATTATCTTTCCAATAATCTGCCCCTATAAAAGAATGTGACTCCATATTGACCTGAAGCCATATGGACATTACCTGATCCAAATCCTTATTTTCAAATCTTCTTATCATTTCCGCAATCCATCAATCAGATCATAACTCATATCCAGAAAATCCAATATTTTCGATTCTCCTACTGTTCCATCCAACAAAATCGTAATCCAATGCTTCTTATTCATGTGATAGCCCGGCAGAAAACCATAGGTCTGGATAATCATTCCTGTCATTTCCGGATCACATTTCACATCTATAATTTCCACGGTACCGTCTCCATTCAAACCAAGTTTGGATTTTTCGACATTCATGATCACCGCATACCATTTTCCATTTTGGTGGCGAAGTACTGCACTATCTGGAGAACTGCTCCACAAATATTCCGGTATTGTTCCATACTGCTTCTTTACATATTCAAAGATTTCTTCTCTATCCACAATCTATTCACACCCCTGGATGTTCTCGTATCTTGACAATAATCATACCACATTTTCATGATCTGCACTACCTGTTCAGTTTCTCAAATTCTTTTGCATTTTTCTTTTCTCTCTGAATTTATCTATTAGAGGGTATAACAGCAAGGACAGGAAGTGTATATACACTTCCGCAAAAATGGCAATTTAGGGAACCCTGCCCTAAATTGAAAACCCCAAAGCACCCCGAAACCGAATTACGTACGGAAGGAGAGAATGAACATGTCAAACAGAAAAAGAAACATCCAAATATTATTTTGTGTTACTCCAGAGGAAAAGAAGCTGATCCGCCAAAAGATGATTCTGTCAAAGACCAGAAACATGGGCGCCTACCTTAGAAAAATGGCTATCGACGGCTATATCATCAACACTGACACAACCCCGATCAAGCAGGTGTATGAAGAGATGCACAAAATCGGTGTAAATATCAATCAAATTGCAAAAAAGGTAAACACCACTGGTGAGTTGTACCCGGAAGAAATGGAAGAATTGAAAAGGATGGTAAACGAGATATGGCATATATTAAAATCTTCCCCATTAAAGTAACTGACAAAAAAGCACTGGACTATATTATGAATCCGGACAAAACCGAAGAGAAATTATTGATTTCCAGTTTCGCCTGTTCCCCTGAATCTGCTGATCAGGAATTTGCTTTCACCAGAGAAGAAGGTAAAAAGAACGTGATGGACAAAGGTAACAATCTGGCATTTCATTTAATTCAATCTTTTAAGCCTGGAGAGGTTGACGCTGAAACCGCACATAAGCTCGGCAAAGAATTTGCTGACGAAGTACTAAAAGGGAAATATGAATATGTCATCAGTACCCATGTTGACCAGAACCATATTCATAACCATATCATTTTTAATGCTACCAGCTTTGTTGACCACCATAAATATGTCTCCAATAAACGCAGTTATCATAAAATCTGCCGGATCAGCAACCGTATTTGCCAGGAAAACGGTCTGGCCACCAGTATGCCAACCGGCGAAAAAGGGAAATCTTATAAAGAAAATATGGAATACCATCGTGGAAACAGCTGGAAAGCAAAACTAAAAGTCGCTGTAGATAAAGCGATCTGGTCATCCATCAACTATGATGAGTTTCTTCAAAAAATGAAGCTTGCCGGATATGAGATCCGTCAGGGAAAGAACCTGGCTTTCCGGGCACCGGAGCAAAAAAACTTTACAAATATGAAATCTCTGGGTAGCTATTACACAGAAGAAAATGTATTACTCCGCCTTGAGAAAAACCGGCATAAAACAAAATCTCCACGTAACGTCTCCAGAGAAGTACGGCTTTTTATCAATATCTCTGCTTACGTGAGCACCGGCAATCGTGCCGGATTTGAACGGTGGGCACAACTCAATAATCTGAAAGAAGCAGCCCGAACCTTCAACTATTTATCAGAAAATAATCTTTTAAACTACGAAGACTTTCAACAGCATATCACCGATATTGAAGATGCTATCCATACAACAGAACAGCACCTTGCAGATTTGACTGACGAAATATCTAAAGAAAAAATCATTCAAAAGCATTGTGATTCTTATCGTATCTGTCGAAAAATTATCGAAAACGGGAAATCTGCACCTGACCCAAAATCATATAAGATAAACCATCTGGCAGAATATCAGCTTCACGATACTTTAAAAAAACAGCTACTGGATCTAGGCATTACCAAAATCCCATCTCCAGAACGACAACATGTAAAAATAGAAAACCTGGAAAAAGAACATTCAGTAGTCGTAAAGGAAAAGCAAAATCTTCTTAAAAGACAAAAAACACTAAATATCATCCAAGCAACTTTTCAATCTCTATTAGACAGTTCAAGGCAAACGAAACAAGAAACTGCTCATGATACAGTTCAGTTATAGCAAATAGAAAAGTAGGCGCTTTCTATAAGGGAAGACAGACGGGACTGTCAATGATTAACAATGCGCTAACCATAGACCGTCCCCACCATCTTTACTGTTTCTAATTTACTTTATGCTTTGAATAAGAATGTACTGTTAAAAATGCAAATAATGGAATTTCAATTAAATTTGCAGCGACCATCACACAAGGAAGCCAAACAGCCATATTGCCAATATTCCAAAAATTAAAATCTATCACCGCATATAAAATACTTGTCTGTAATCCAACACCGCTTGCTGGCAAAACCGGATAAATCCAGTTTCCAATTTCTGCCGGGAGTGCCATATAGATAATTATCGGCAGCACACAGAATAACAGCGCAGTCGACAGGGACGCCACTATATTTTTGAATTTTGAAGAAAGGTACAAAGTAAAACTAATCGTTGCCAGTATACAAAGCAGTCCGGTAATGGCGATATAATATTGCATCTGCCCGATATTCATGTCAGGCAGGTTTACGATAGAGAACAGCATCTGTATGGATGATTTCGTACATTCCCAACCGAAAAAGTTATTTGATACAAGAATATAGATCACAGCGCAAAGGGAATAAGTAATTCCACAAATCAAAAACGCAGATATTATTTTTGTAATGGCAAATTTCACGTTTCCATATTTCGTACATCGCAAGATATCATCTGCTCCAGTCTGATAATCAGAAGTAAATACCGGCGCTGCAATGACTGTACAAAGAAGAACAATCACAAAGGCAAGGAGCATTTGGTAATCCATGGCATCCGTATTATACCCCGGATAAATCTGATATGGCTTTTTTACCTTATCATACATAGTTACCGCAGTTTTTTGTGCCGCAGGATACTTCTGTTGTTCCATCTTCATTAACGAGATAATGCGTTCTTCACATACATCATAATAATTGTTGATTTCCTCTGGATCAATTTCCATAATAGATGAAGCAATCCCCGTATCGGGATCTGCAAAAGCTTCTTTTACACCATGTAAAAGCGGGGCATACGGTAGGATTTCCGATTGATATACTCCTTCCGGCAGATTGTAAGACTCTTCCACACCATATTTTTTCAAACAGGACTGATAGTTTTCAACCGCCTGCCTTACTTTTTCCGAGGTAACCATACCAGCCACATCTTCCTGCAGTTCTTTCTCGTATTGAATAGACTTCAACCCACTCAGTTTTACAGTATTTCCATTTTCATCCGTATAACTGTTTTGGCAAAATGTAACGGGAAGCCAGGCCATAAGAAAAGAAAGTAATAAAGCCAGAAATAACAGTATCATTGTTGATCTTGTTTTTAATACTCGTTTCATTTCAAGTCTCAATAAACGCATAGATGTCACCTCCTATCAGATGTTTCCTGGGGAAACATCCATAAATACAAATCCTCCAGGTGCGGCGTTGCTGGCTGGGAATTATCAGTATATGGTTCTTCTGCAAGATAACGGATAGATATCTGATTGTTCTCTTCATTACGTAGATTTACAATTTGGAGTTTATGCTCATATTCTGGCAAACAATCCATCGGAATAAGAGCAGTCCACACCTTTCCGTCAATCATTTTTACCAGTTCTTCCGTAGTTCCTTTCGCAAGAAGTCTTCCATCTTTCATAACCGCATTTTGGGTAGCAATATATTCCACATCTGGAACAATATGAGTTGAGATCAGGACAATTCGGTCATGTGCAAATTCAGAAAGTAAGTTCCGAAAACGCACCCGTTCTCCAGGGTCAAGCCCACTTGTCGGCTCATCCAATATTAAAACCTCTGGATCATTTAATAGAGCCTGTGCAATTCCTACCCGGCGTTTCATTCCACCAGACAGTTTTGCTATTTTTTTATTTCTGACATGAGACAATGTCAGTTGTTCCATAAGTTCATTGATCTTACGTTTGCTTTCCTTTGTGTTAAGTCCCTTTAGAACCGATACATATTCCAGATAATCTTTTACCGTAAATTCCGGATAAAACCCAAATTCCTGCGGAAGATAGCCAAACACGTCACGATATTTTTCTTTTAAATGACTGATTGGAATGCCATCATACAGGATTTTCCCAGCCGATGGTTTCATAATACCTGCAATCATACGCATCAGGGTTGTTTTTCCTGCACCATTGGCCCCTAACAATCCCCATACACCTGGTGTAATATGCAGGGAAACATCGTCCACCGCTGTGATGTCCTTAAATTGTTTTGAAATATGTTCTATATATAACTCCATATACCTTTCCTTTCTGCCCTATCAGGCAATCTGCATTTCCGTGTAGGACGAATGATAGATGATATAGTGAAACTGCTGTATACAAAAAGAAACGAGCAGCACACATATTACCAGCCATCTTACAGAAAAAGACTGCTGAAATAAAACTTCATACTGACCGAGGATGCCTGGAATAATTATCATAAAAAATAAGCACAATCCTATACTGCCTGTCAAGAAATGCTTTGGCGTAAAATGTCCAAGCATAAACAGACAACCACTGCTTACCAAAAGAAATGGGAAACATAAATAGAGGATTATACAGTCTGCCTGTAACGAGGTTTTTACGATTGTAGTAAAGAAAATCCCGCTCATCATAAAAACATCCCCAATGCCAATTATAATCAGTTTTGCCATAAGCAATTTTACGGAGGAAAACCGGGTTGCCGCTTCAATTTCCTGCATTTGATAATGGACAGAACGATAGATAAATGGTAAGGCAATCATAAAAAGCAGAATAGAGAAACAAAACAGCAGCTTTGCCACAAACTGGGGACTTTCCCTGTAATCATAAAAGCAGGTAAGCAGGTAACTGATAAACAATAAGAATATCCCTTGTATGCTCCAGATCTTCCAGCCAATATACTTTGTCTGCATAATCAGAAAGCGTGAAAATGAAATACGCTCTCTTTTTTTCTTCTGACAGGCTTCCTCCTTTACAAGCAAAATTGTATTTTCGAAATGTTTCTCATTTGCTATAGTATAAGGTTGATGTAATGCCCGTTTTAATTTCTTTTCAAAATCCTGTTCTTTCACAATAATCCTCCTTCCTCGATTTCCTTTTTTATTTTTTTCAAGGCAGAACGTAATCTGGATTGTACTGTCCGCAATGGCATATCTACCACTTGTGCAATTTCACGCAGTGTCAGATCCTGTCCAAATCGTAAAATGACAATTTCCTGCAAGTCTGTTGGTAAATTCTTTACAAGCTGTTTTAATACCATATCCGATTGAATGTTCTCAAAACCCGGTTCCAAATACGCCGATTCGATGGTTACCTCTTCTAATGATATATCCTGGCAACGATTCTTTCGCTGCATATCAATGCAGGTATTTGCAGCTATTTGATATAAAAATGGCTTGAATCTGCCTTGATGAGTATACCGGTCAAAATAGCGTATTACCTTTAAAAATGTTTCCTGTGTTGCATCCTCGGCAAGAGAACGGTTTGGAGCGTGCCAGAGACAATAACGCAAAATTTCAGGATAATATATCCCGATCAATTCGTCTGCTGCACTACGATCTCCCTGCTCCATTCTTTTTATTAATTCATCTTCGCGCGTCAAAATCATTCCTCCTAAGGGCGTCCCCTTATAAATATATAACGAAATACACATTCCAAAATGATTTAGTATTTTTCTTTTTGTTTAGTTTCTTTTTACCTATCCAGTGTACCATGAAAATATGCCACTGTTACGACAATAAAAAAACTGCTGATACATGAAGTCATTGGTATCATGTATCAGCAGATGATTTGATTTTCTGAAATCACTCAACTCCCTTAATTCTTTCGACAACAGTTCCATTCTTTTCCAAAATAATCCAGGAAAGGACTGGAACCATAGTACAAACCAGCAAACTGATTCCCACTGCAAATAAAAGTGGAAGTAATGGCACTGAAAACGCAATCCCCCGATAATTCATTGATTCATAAAGAAGATACGTTACTCCCATTCCTACTGTTAGCGTAACAAGCCATGCGCCGCCTGCATAGAAAACTCCTTCCCTGACCAGCATTCCAAGAAGCTGCTTCGGGGTCATCCCGATACTCTCCATAACCGAAAGCTCCGTCATCCGGCTCTGCACATTTACTACAAAGGTGTTCATGTAGTTCATGATTCCGATAAAAGCCAGAATCAACACAATCCCGATTCCCAGTTGCGGCATATTGCCCTGTGCTTTTTCAATCTCATCTGCATCTTCGATTTTGGATTCCCAGGAAAAGTCTTTTGCATTGTCATTTTTTTCTAATAACGCCAGGATTTGTTGCTCTGTATCTCTATCATATTCTTTGTGATATTTTATGCTGGTCTTAAGTGTAATTGGATGATTGGCAAATGTTTTCACCACCTGATCACTGGCTATAATCGTCGGTGGGTATCCAAGGAGTGCCGTATAATAATTCTCGTCCGTAACTCCTTCTATGGTAAAGGTTTTTGTCGTTTGTTGATCTTCATACAAAGCACATGTCACATTTTTTCCTATGATATCATCATCTGCGAGATCCAAACCATTTCGATAAACAATACATGCTTTTCCCGAAAGGAAGTCCCCTTTATTGATCGGATGCTCAAGACTGTTATTTAAATAATCAAATTCCTGTTCATCAATTCCAATCAGAGAGGATCCAAAATTCTCAGGATGATTCTGATACTCGTCCTTTTCCTTACCATATGGAATGCTCATCCACTTTGCATAAAATTCTTTCATCCACATCTCAGCAAAATCCGGTTCCCATGGAACTGTAATCTCGGCAAATATCATAGAATGTACTTCAGAGACTCCAGCATTTTCTTTGATCGACTTCACGAGAGATTCATCCAGAACGTCTCTTCTGTCTTCTGATTTTTCTTTGCATGCCGTATCATTTTGAATGACCATATCCGTATCCATATAATTTGACACTATGGTTCTTGCTGCCTGACTGTCCAGCATGGTCACAATACAAAGGTACACAGACAGACTGGCTGCCAAAGACAACAGTACCACCGCAGTTCTTTTCTTATCCTTTGTAAACTGCTCCATAGAAAGTCTTGCTATTACTTTCCCCTTTCCTGCTTTTCTTTCTTTTACGGTTTTATGGGTCGGACGATAACCAAGCGCTTCTATTGGAGAGATATCTGCTGCCATTTTTGCCGGTTTTTGGCTGGCCAGAAAGATGGTAACTCCAACCAGTAAGATGGTTGCCAGCAGAACTGCCGGATGAAAACGAATCATATCTGCTCCAACATAACCACTTTTGATTCCAAGTGATTTAACTACAACAGGAATCAGGAAAAAGGATACCAGCCCACCTGCCAGGCATCCAAGTACTGTCCCTGCAGATCCTATCAGAAGCATCTGTTCCTTCATCATCCTTTTTATCTGCTTTTCCGTCATTCCGACCGTCTGAAGCAGACCATAATAACGAACTTTTCCAGCTACGGAAAGATACATAATATTATAAATAAGCAGATACGCACACAAACAGGTAACCGCAATCAAGCCAATAAGGCCTGCCAAGATCTGAACCGATGCGCCAAGATCTTCCATGAAGAAAAGATTCTGCTGCTTTCCAAGGTTCATACTTTCGATAAAAGCATTCTGCTCTGTTTTTGTCATTATTTTTTGCTTAAAATCCATAAAGTAACGACCGGAAGCTGCCTGAGAAAGCTTCCATCCCGATTGATCATAGAATTCTTTCGAGACATAAAACTGTTTCTTGGGTCCATATCCGTCCCAGATTCCACAGATTCGAAAAGTCCCTGTAAAGATTCCCTCATGTGTTCCATAAGACATAGCAAGGGTATCGCCGACATCAAGATTTTCGTAACCACATTCTTTTAAAGCAGATTTTGTTACCATTATCTCATCCAAAGCTGTCGGATAGCTTCCTTCCAGCTTTTCTCTGACCGGCTCCATCATCTGTGTCCAATATCCATCATCTGCCCAGATCAGTCCCACATTAGGTGTGGAATCCTGATCTGTTTTTTCTACCCATCCACAGACTCCCACCGCACCTGTCAGAACGATATCCGGGTTGTTCTCACACATTTGCTTCTGTTCATCCGTCACCCCATACATGATTGCATCAAATTCAGCTCCTGACATACGGATGTTCTGAATTTTCTGAAGTCTAAAATAAGAATCTCCAACTGTGAATATTGTGAATACCAAAAAGGAAGAAAGAAGAACCGCAAGGAACAAAGTAATGGTCTTTCTCCTGTTTACTTTTAAAGCATTCCGTGCCATCCTCTTGATCACTTTCTGATTCGGATTCTTAAGCATAGGAATCACTTCCCTTCCTGGTATCTCCTACAATCTTTCCGTCCTCAATATGTACGATACGATCTGCAAGCTGTGCAATGTCTCTGTCATGCGTGATCAGGATCAATGTCTGGCTGAACTGTCTTGCTGCCATTTTCAAAAGTCCAAGTACATCATGGCTGGTAACCGAATCCAGATTTCCCGTCGGTTCATCAGCCAGAATAATGGCGGGCTTCGCCGCAAGCGCCCTGGCAATCGCAGCCCTCTGCTGCTGTCCACCAGATAATGTTCCAGGAAGAGCTTCCCTCTTCTCTGACAACCCTAACAGTTCGAGTATCCCATCCACATACTCCACATCAACCTTTCTCCCATCCAGTTCCACCGGAAGAATAACATTCTCATATACATTAAGATCCGGGACAAGATTATAATTTTGAAAAATAAACCCGATCTTTCTTCTGCGGAATATGGCAAGCTGTTCTTTTTTCAGACCCAGAAGGCACTTACCCTCTACCAACACCTCCCCTTCTGTTGGCACATCCAGTCCACCCAGCATATGCAAAAGTGTACTTTTCCCGGATCCGCTTTTTCCGATAATCGCAACGAATTCCTGATCTTTCACACGAAAATCTACGCCATCCAATGCCTTTACCGTATTTTCACCCATTTGATAGTATTTTTTTAAGCTTCTTGTCTCTACAATGTATTCTTTCATTGGTTTGCCTCCTTCTTTTGATACTCTATAGAATATCTCCTAAAAATCACAAACCTGTCTCAATTTTCAATTATCACAAGATTGTGACAATCCCCGATCGGTTATGTTACGATTCATTCACTGGAAAATACAGGCGAAAACACGCTCCTTTTCCCATTTCAGACTGTACTTCTATGTAGCCCTTCTGAAGCTCCATGATTGTTCTTGCAAGATATAATCCGATCCCAACCCCTGGTTTATCATGAACCTCCGGCTCACGGTAAAATCTTGTAAAGATCTCTGCCTGCCTCTCCGGGGCAATCCCTTTTCCAGTATCGGAAATACTGATCTTAAAAAATAATTCCTGTCTTTCTGTCTGAATATGGATCTTTCCACCGGGTTCGGTATACTTGAGTGCATTATCCAGAATATTATAAATTGCTTCCTCCGTCCATTTGCTGTCATGACGAATCATCATGTTTTCTTCGCAGTTCACATATAGATCAATCCCCTTCAACGCCGCCTCCGGAACCACATCGGCAACTGCGTGGCGAATTGTTTCGTATAGATTTTGGTCTTCCTTATGTATTTGCAGAATTCCCGTTTCAAGCCTTGACATTTTTACCATGCTCTGCATTAAAAAATCAATTTTTTCCATCTGTCCTTTGATTTTTCCCAAAAACTCCTGACCGTTTTGCGAAAACTCCTCGTCCTCAAGGAGTTCCAGGTATAGTTTTATATTGGCAATGGGCGTCCTTGTCTGATGGGATATATCAGAAATCAATCCCTTTACTCTTTCTTTCTCACGAAAACCGTCTTCTTCTTTTTTCCGAAATACGTGCCCGGCTTTCGCTAATTGTGTTCCTGTTCTTCCCCAGAGGCTATCCTCCAATTCTTCTTCCATATTCCATTCTTTTCCTGTTACGATAGCATCCAGAGCATCTTCCACCTTTTCAGCAAACAACTTCGCTTCTTTTTTTATCCGGTAGTTTTTCCATAACAATACCAGTACTGCTGCAAATAAAATTATCATCATGATACACATCAGCCAATCCATTGATATCCCATCCCATATACATTTGAAATATACCTGTGATTCTTATCTTCAATCTTTCCTCTCAGACGATTCACATTTACTGCCAGTGCGTGCTTGTCCACAAACTGTCCTCCACTGTCCCACAGCCGCTCCAATAACAGATCATAAGTCAGAAGCTGTCCCCGGTTCATAAGAAATTGACGAAGCAGACGGCACTCTGTCGGTGTGACGGGGCATTCCTGACCTTTTACCGTTACTCGTGCATGATCCAAATCTATATATAAATACTCATCTGCAAAAATCAGACGATTGACCGAAGCAGTTCTTTTTAAAATGACTTCTATTTTTCTAAGTAAAATCTTCATTGAAAATGGTTTTGTAACGTAATCTTCTGCCCCGGATTCATATCCTGCCAGAGCATCCTCCTCCATATCCCTGGCTGTCAGGTAAATGACCGGAACTTCTCTTTGCTTTTTTACCCACTGGCAAAAAGAGAAGCCCTCGCCATCTGGAAGATTCACATCCAGAAGAACCATATCTATCTGATTCTCAATAAAAATCTGCTTTCCTTTCTCCATAAAAGTCACACCATAAACTCCATATCCTGACTTTTTCAAAGAATAACAGATCGCCTGATTCAAATCATAATCATCTTCCACAACTAATATATTCTGCATATCCTAATTCCTCCGATACAGATTCTCACAAAGATATCCCTGTATAGTAATGATACTCTTCAATATTGTACCACAGACTTTTCCTGGGTATGGAAAAAAAAGAAAGAATCTCAATTTTGTGATTATCCAGTGCACAAAAAATGAAGATATTTTACAAGCTGTTTTACTTTTCAAATGTTAAAATGGGAACAGCAAGGAGGGAACACAATTTGTATTTCACTAAAATGAGCTAAGGTCATATTTTTTCTCAAAATTCGCCCCTAGCTCATTTTACATTTCCTCACAATTACTATCAAATAATTGTGCATTTTTGAAAGTTTCCACTTATTTTAATCATGCCACTTGAGTTCTTAGCAATACTCTTGCAAATATTGAATAGCCTCTGCTTTATCAAATCCCAACTCAAACATTTTACTCAAATATGAGCAGCAAAGTACTTTAATAGTCTCTTGCTTTTTGTGTTGGATGTAATCACGATCTTTGGTAACACTGTATTTATGCCCCTTGAAGAAATCATGAATTCTTCTTTTTATATTATATTTTTAGACTTTAAAACAGTATTCGGGTTAATGTCCAACATCTTCACCATTTCATGTGCAGACGGAAGTATTTCTCCAGCATGAAGTTCTCCACCTAATATGGAATATTGTATTTTATGCGTAAGCTGCTGATGCTCGGAGCAATATCGTGAAACTGCTACATTTTATAGATCATCTTTTTCTTCTCTCCTCAAATAATTATCTTGATGGTGATATACCCCATTTCATAAATAAGAAAAAGTAATATACCTGTGAGTATTAGCAGTATTCCGATTAGGATCACGCTGATACTTCTGAATTGTCATTTACAATTGTATATGAATATTCCGGCCTTGATGGCAAGAATATTCATTCTGATTTCGTGAATTCCAACAGGATTAAGTCCATTTGTCGGTTCGTCAATAAAATGGGGTCCCTCTGAAATCCCTTGAAACACCTGACTTTAACGGCATACAGTGTATGTGCCAGATTACATCATGTAACAGCAACCAATTGGGAATCCCGGCGCTATATGAATATGGATCATCTTTTCAGGTCAGAGGATGATCTGGCGTCTGATATCATAGCTGGTAGACTGCCGGCTACCCAACGGCTAAATTTTACTTTTGCGAAAAAATCGTAAGCGCCAAATATTCCTGCGGATTTCCTGATCCTCAAGTTTTGCCTATAATTGTAGTCGATAGATATTTAGACTATTTCACTACAATTATGGAGGATAGGTTATGGCAGGTACTAGCAGAGCCCGTGTCCCGATGGCGGAACAGATCAGGCTTATCAATGAATGCCGCCAGAGCGGCATGACAGATGCTGACTGGTGTCGTGAGAACGACATTGCAGTAAGCACTTTTTACAACTGGGTCAGCCGCTGTCGGAAAGCAGCAGCGGATCAGATCCCACCACCGAATTATGGTCATCTTGAGGTTCCCCGCCCGAAACAGGACGTGGTTCCCATTGGCATTGTTCCGGATCACATTTCGGAACAGCATACAGCATCACAGATGCAAAACTCGTACCTTGACAATTCACATACGATTGAAGTTGCTATGAAGGATATCACAGTCCGCATCAGCAATGATGCAGATCCGGTCCTGCTCACCAGGACATTCCGCCTGCTTCAGGAGCTCTCATGTTAGGTGACATCTCCGGACTTGAGAAGATCTACATTGTCTGCGGCTATACCGATTATCCGAGAATTATTATTATTCGAGAAGTTTCACATTGACTCACTCTTGTGGGGTGATTACCCAAATCTTCTCGAATAACGATATATAGCTTATCCTTATTAT